>CAZMKX010000067.1:0-11258 GCA_964566375.1 uncultured Myxococcales bacterium | reverse complement strand
GGCGTCGCGGGCTGGCGCGAGACCCAGACCTCGTAGTCGTCCCAGCCGGCGCGCGAGCCGGACTCGAGCGCGATGCAGCGCCGCAGCGACTTCAGCTCGCCGCGCACGGGATCGATCGCGTCCACGAGCGCGCCGCGGGCGAGGAGCAGCTCCGCGCCCGAGTCGTTCACGATGTAGCTCCACTCCGGCGGCGCGAGCCGGTAGTTGAGCGGCACGGGCACGACGCCGGCCTTGGCCGCGCCGAAGTAGAACATCGCGAACTCGGCGCAGTTCTTGGCCAGAAAGGCCACGCGGGCGCCGGGCACGAGCCCTTCCGCCCGGAGCGCGTTCGCGATCTGATTTGCGCGCGCCTGCGCCCGGGCGTAGCTGAACTGCGCGCCCGCGAAGAAGGCGAACGGCGCATCGGGTTGCTCGCGCGCGTGCCAGTCGAAGTAGTCGTTGAGTCGCATGCCGGGATTGTAGACCCGCGGTTGTTGTAGTGTTGCGGAATGGAAGAGCTGCGAGCGGAAGTCCGCGCCTGGATCCAGGCGAACCACCCCGGGGATCCCGGCTTCAAGCTGCCCCAGAGCGCGCTCGAGGTCGCCGAAGACCGGCAGTTCGAATGGCTTCGTGCCTGGCAGCGCAAGCTCTACGACGCGGGCTGGGTCGGAGCCGAGTGGCCGCGCGAATACGGCGGCGGTGGACGCGAGCGCGGCACGCAGCGCGTGATCGACCAGGAGCTCGCCCGCGCACGCGCGCCGTTCCTGCTGAACCTGGTGGCGCTCTCCTGGGCCGGCCCCGTCATCCTCCGCTACGGAACGGAGGCGCAGAAGACGAGATTCATCCGACCGCTCCTGCGCTGCGACGAGATCTGGTGCCAGGGATTCAGCGAGCCGGGCGCGGGCAGCGACCTCGCCTCGCTGCGCACGACGGCCGTGCGGGAAGGCGACGCGTGGGTGATCGAGGGCCACAAGGTCTGGACGACGCTCGGGCGCTACGCCGATTGGTGTATTCTGCTCGCGCGCACCGATTCTGCCGCGGCGAAGCACGCCGGCATTTCCTACTTCCTCGCACCGGTCAAGACCGCGGGCGTCGAAGTGCAGCCGCTGGTGAAGATGACCGGCGAGGGCGGCTTCAATCAGGTGATCTGGGGCGGCGCGCGGATTCCCGCGGACGCGCTGCTCGGCCGCGAGGGCCAGGGTTGGGAGATCGCGACCGCGACGCTGCAATTCGAGCGCGGTGCCGCGGAGGGCTCGGCGGGCGGCTCCGGCGGGGGATCGGACCAGGTCTCGCGCGTGGCCGCGCTCGCGCGCAAGCTCGGTCGATCCACCGACCCGGTCGTTCGGGACCGGCTGGCGAGCTTCTGGATCGAGGAGACTTCGCTGCGCGCGAACGCACAGCGCGCGCGCGTACCAGGGCTCGTCGCGGACCGGCCCGAGGCGCTGCCGCTGATGCAGAAGCTCACGTCGTCGGAGCTCACGCAGTCCCTGGCCGACTTCGCCTGCGAGGTCGAGGGCGACGGTGCGGCGCTCTGGATCGGGGATCCCGACGCCATCGACGGCGCGGAGTGGCAGCGCACGTACATGAATTCGTACGCGATGACGATCGCCGGCGGCACGAGCGAGATCCTGCGCAACATCCTCGGAGAGCGGGTGCTCGGCCTGCCGAAGACGCGATGAACCCGCAGGTGCGCTACGAGGAGGAGCACGCGCTGCTTCGCGCCGAGGCGCGGCGCTGGCTGGACGAGCGATTTCCGATCGCGCGCGTGCGCGCCATCGCCGACGGCGCACTGGGAGAAGATCCCGCCGACTGGAAGGCGCTCGCGGAGCTCGGCTGGCTCGGCCTGGTCGTGCCCGAGAAGTACGGGGGCGCGGGCCTCGGTGCGACGCACCTCGCGATCCTGATGGAGGAGACGGGACGGAGGCTTCTGCCCTCGCCTCTCCTCTCGTCGACGCTGGCTGCGCTCGCGCTCGCGCGCAGCGGATCCGAGGAGCAGCGCGAACGCTGGCTGCCGCGAATCGCCTCGGGCGATTCGCGCGTCACGTTCGCGCACGTGCCGGGCGAGTCGCCGACCTGGAAGCACGTCTGGGGTGCGGAGCTCGCCGACGCGATCGTGCTTCGCGCCGGAACGCGCCACGCGCTGATCGAGCCGAACGGTCACGGCGCGCGCGTCGAGCCCGAGATCGTGCTCGATCGCACCCGCCGCAGCGCGCGCGTCACGCTCACGCGCGAGATCTTCCTGCCGTCGTACCTGGATCAGTCGGCGCGCGAGACGACGAAAGTGCTCCTGCCGTGGGCCTGTGTCGCGCTCGCGGCCGAGATGGCGGGCGGCGCCGACGCGCTGCTCGCGATGACAGCTGGCTACACCGCGACCCGGGAGCAGTTCGGCAAGCCGATCGGCTCGTTCCAGGCCGTGAAGCACCCGTTGGTGAACGTGCTGATCGGCGTCGAGAGCCTGCGCTCGCTCGTGTACGCTGCGGCGACGGCGATCGACGCCGGCAGCGACGACGCCGAGGGCCTCGCGCGCATGGCCAAGGCGAAGGCGAACGACGTGTTCGTGTTCGCGGCCTCGCGCGCGGTGCAGCTGCACGGCGGCTTCGGCTTCACGCTCGACTGCGACGCGCACCTGTACTTCAAGCGCGCGCAGACCGTGCGACCCGCCTTCGGCGACTCGATCGAGCACCGGCGCTGGCTCGCGGATCAGCTGCTCGGTCCCGCGCCCGCCTGAGCGTCGGGCGAACGCCGCTCAGCGCTTGCGCGCCTGCGCCTTGTCGAACGCGCGCATCAGCTCCGCGTGCCGCGCCTCGGCTGCTTCGCGGTAGTGCGCGTGCGTGACGATGAAGGTGTCGTTCGCGCGAATGCCTTCGAGCACCGCCTCGGCGATCTGCTCGGGCGACTGCATCTCCTCGGGGTGGATCGGCCCGGTGCCGAGCATCCGCTCCACGTCCTCGCGCGAGATCTTCGACCTGCCGAGGTCGCTGGGACGGTTGCGCTCGCTCTGGAAGATCTTCGTGAGCACGCCGCCGGGACACAGAACCGAGACGCCGATGCCGTGCGGCGCCAGATCGCGGCGGAGGTGCTCGGACAGACCCACGACGCCGAACTTCGCGGTGCCGTAGACGCCGATGCCGGGCGCGGCGATCAGGCCCTCGGTCGAGCCCGTGTTCACGATCTGCTTCTCGCCGGGCTGCGCGATCATGCGCGGCACGAACGCCTGCACGCCGTGGATCACCCCCCACAGGTTCACGCCCAGCACCCAGGTCCAGTCTTTCGTCGTGCGCGTCTCGAGCGAGCCCATCACGAGCACGCCCGCGTTGTTGCACAGCACGTGGCAGGCGCCGAGCTCCGCGTACGTGCGCTCGGCGAGCGACTCGACCGAATCGCGGTCCGAGACGTCCGTCTGCACCGCCAGCGCGCGCCGGCCGGCCGCGCGAACCTCCGCCGCCACCTTCTCCGCGGCCGAGAGCTCGATGTCGGCGACGACCACGTCCATTCCCTGCGCCGCGAATGCGCGCGCGAGCGCAGCACCGATTCCGCTGCCGCCGCCCGTCACCACCGCCACTTTGCCGTCGAGGTCTCGCATGGCGCCGTTGTAGCACGCCGTGAGAGAATCCCGTTCGCTCGCCCGCGAGCCGAGGAGCCTCCGATGAAAGCCGCCGTCCTGCGCAAACTGCACGCGCCACTCGAGCTCGAGGACATCGAGATCAGCCGTCCCGGTCCGCGCGAGGTGCTCGTGCGCACCGCGGCGACCGGTGTCTGTCACAGCGATCTGCACGTGGTCGACGGCGGGATTCCTGCGCTCGCGCCCACCGTACTCGGGCACGAACCGTCCGGAGTCGTCGAGGCCGTCGGCGACCAGGTGACCCACGTCGTTCCCGGCGATCACGTGATCGGCTGCCTCTCCGCGTTCTGCGGGAATTGCGAGTTCTGCCTCTCGGGCCGGCCGTTCATGTGCGGCGGGGCCGCGACGATGCGCAGGAAGACCGAGCCGCCGAGGCTCGCGAAGGGCAGCGAGACCATCTACCAGTTCGCGCACCTGTCGTCGTTCGCGGAGAAGATGCTCCTGCACGAGAACGCGCTGGTGAAGATCCGCAAGGACATGCCGCTCGACCGCGCGGCGCTGATCGGCTGCGGCGTGACGACGGGGCTCGGCGCCGCGCTCAACACCGCGCAGGTTCGCGCGGGCAGCACCTGCGTCGTCGTCGGCTGCGGGGGCGTCGGCCTGTCGGCGATCCAGGGCTGCCGGATCGCGGGCGCGAGCAGGATCGTCGCCGTCGACACGATGGCGTGGAAGCTCGAGCTCGCGCGCTCGCTCGGCGCCACTGACGGCATCAACGCGAAGGACGGCGACCCGGTCGCGCAGGTGCAGAGCCTGATCAAGGGCGGGGTCGACTACGCGTTCGAGTGCATCGGCACCAAGCAGACCGCGGCGCAGATCGTGTCGATGATCAAGAAGGGCGGAATGGCGGTGCTCGTCGGCGTGGTGCCGATCGGGCAGATGGTCGAGATCTCGGGCTTCGACCTGGTTCTCGGCGGCAAGAAGCTCGTCGGCTCGATGATGGGCGAGAACCGCTTCCGCACCGACATGCCGCGCTACGTCGACTTCTATCTGTCGGGGCAGCTGAAGCTCGACGAGATGATCTCGGCGCGTCTGAAGCTCGACCAGGTGAACCACGCGCTCGACGAGATGAAGAAGGGCTCGGCCGCGCGAAGCGTCATCGTCTTCGACGCCTGACCTCCGGAAGGATTGAACCCGATGGCCTCACTCTCGATGTCGCGCCCCGAACGCGAAGGATTCCTCGCCGCCGTGCGCGTCGGCGTCATCAGCATCGCCGACGGCGACCGCGGGCCGCTCACGGTCCCGATCTGGTACGGCTACGACCCGGGCGGCGAGCTGTGGATCGTGACCGAGCGCGACTCGCGCAAGGGGAAGCTCCTGATGGGCGTCGACCGCTTCAGCCTGTGCGTGCAGACGGAGACCGCGCCCTACAAGTACGTCTCGGTCGAGGGCCCGATCGTCGCGCTCGAGCGCGCCGACCGCGATCGGCACACGCGCGTGCTGGCCCACCGCTACCTCGGCAAGGAAGGCGGCGACGCGTATGTCGCGGCAACCACGAGCCCCGACACCGCGGAAGACGGCACCATCGTCGTGCGCATGCGACCGGAACGCTGGCTGACGGTCGACTACAGCAAGGCGTACGGCTGAGCAGAAGACCGGGCGCTCGCGCTCAGAGCGTGTAGTCGCCCGGCTTGAAGATCCGCCGCTCGTCGTCGAGCCGTGCGGCGAAGCTCGGGCGCGCGTGCATGCGGGCGACGTACGACGCGAGGCTCGGCCAGCGCGACGCATCGACGTCACCGCCTGCGAGCCGCAGGTTCACGAACTGCGTGGCGACGGAGATGTCGGCGATCGAGAACGCCTCCCCGACGAGGAACGGCCGAGCGCCGATCTCGCGCTCCAGGTAGTCGAAGAGCGGCGGCAGCTTCTCGCGGAGCGTGCTCCGGCCGCGCGCGACATCGGGCTCCTTGCCCATCAGCCGCTGCACGACGAGCGGGCGGAACATGCCCATCCCGACGAGGCCCGCGAGCTCCGTGTCTGCGTACTCCTCGAGCCAGAGCGCGCGACCGTAGGCGAAGGCTTCCTTCGGGTACAGGGCCGGCTCGGGGTGCTTGCGCTCGAGGTAGGCGCAGATCGCGGACGAGTCGGGGATCGTGCCGGCCGTGCCCTCCGTGCCGACCGATCGGTCGCGAAGCACGGGGATGCGCTTCGCCGGGCTGATCTCCGCGAACCAATCGGGCGCCGGGAAGATGTTCACGGCCGAGAGCTCGAATGCGACGCCCTTCTCGGCGAGCAGGACCTGCACCTTGCGCACGAATGGGGAGCCCTTCATGCCGTAGATCAGAAGCTCGGCGCTCATCGTCCTCCTCCTCCGTTCGCGGTTGCGCTAATGGCATTTATTATGCCATAAGATCCGGATGAGCGCGGTGTGGATCTGGCTCGGGGCCGGGCTTCTGTACGCGGCCTTCCGGCTCTGGTACGACAGCTGGCGCGGGCCGATGCGACCGGACGAGATCGCGCGGTTCCTCGAGGCGGTGCGCGGAACGCCGGGCGCCGAGGTGAACGACCTCGAGACGCTGCGCCGATTCCTCGAGGCGGACGACGGCCGCGAGTTCACCATGCTGAATCTGGTGAAGCTCGCGCCCGGTGATGTGCCGCACCCGAAGACGGGCGCGCCGACCCGGGCCAGCGCGCTGATGCGCGCGTACATCAAGGGCTTCCTCTCGGTGATGATCCGGCGCGCCGGTCACCCGGTGCTGCAGGCGGTGAAGATCGGCGGCTACGTCGACGCGTGGAACGTGCCGCCCGACCCCGGCTGGACCGTCGTCGGCATGATGCGGTACCGGAGCCGGCGCGACATGGCCGCGCTCAGCGTCGATCCGCGCTTCACGGCGGCGCACCCCTTCAAGATCGCCGCGATCCCCGTCACGGCCTCGTTTCCGACGGCGCCGGGCTTCGTGCTCATGCTCGGCCCGCGGATCTGGGTGGGCCTCGTCCTCGCGCTCGCCGCGGCGCTGCTCCAGCTCGCACTCCGCTGAGTCCGCGCCCGACACCAAGGAGGTTCACGTGTCGTTCCTGCCCGCGTCCACGAACCCCGCGTACGGCGGCTCCGTGCTCGCCGCCCGCTTCCTCACGCTGGTCGGCGCGCTCACGATCCTGCCCGGGATGATCCACACGTTCCTCCCCGACGGCGGCGCAGGCGTGATCGCGGGCCTCGACCTCTCCAGCAACGGCGCGACGGTGATCGGCGTCTTCGCCTGGGCCGGTGCAACCCAGATCGCCTGGGGCACCGCCCTGCTGCTGGCGTCGCTGCGCTACCAGAGCCTGGTCCCGCCGCTTCTCGCCCTGGTCCTGGTCGAGCGAAGCCTGATCGCGCTGAACCTCTGGCTGCTGAAGCCCTCCGCGAGCGGCCACCACCCGCCCGAAGCGTACGCCACGCTGGTCTCGCTTCCCTTGATTCTCGGCGCGCTGGTCCTTTCGCTCCGCCCGGACGGCGCGAAGCCGTGAGTGACTCACCTGCCCGCTCGGGCGTGCTGCGGACACCCGAGTCGTGCTTCGAGAAGGTCGTCGGCTTCCCTTGGTCTCCGCAGTACGTCGAGATCGAGCCGGGGCTGCGCATGGCCTTCGTCGACACGGGCCCGCGCGATTCTCGCGAGACGATCCTGCTGCTCCATGGGGAGCCGACGTGGGGCTACCTGTACCGGAAGATGATCGGGCCGCTCGCGGACGCAGGCTTTCGCGTGGTCGTCCCGGACCTGATCGGCTTCGGACGCTCCGACAAGCCGACCGACCCCGAGGCCTACACCTACTCGCAGCACGTCGCCTGGGTCACCCGTCTGGTCGAGCTCCTCGACCTGCACGCCGTCACGCTGTTCGGCCAGGATTGGGGCGGCCTGATCGGCACGCGCGTCGCGGCCGAGCACGAGCGCCGCTTCGCGCGCGTGGTCCTCTCGAACACGGCGCTCCCGAGCGCGAAGGGACCCGCGATCCCGTTCATCCGCGCACAGCAGCGGCTCGCACCCGAGACGCTGAAGGAGACCTTCGGCATCGACTGGCGCGAGATGCTCGGCAATGACGAGCGCATCGACCCCGACCGCGTGCACGCTCTCGTGCGCAAGGGTGCCCCGCTCTTCTTCCTGTCGTGGCGCGTGTACAGCCAGGAGGTCGCCGCGCTGATCCCGTCGAGGATCGTGCCCGGCTGGTGCGCGCGGCCGCTGTCGGTCGAGGCCCGCGCGGCCTACGACGCTCCGTTTCCGACACAGGAATACGTCGTCGGCGCGCGACGCTTCCCGCTGCTCGTGCCGATCACCGCGGACGACCCCGAGCGTGAGAAGTGCGAGGTCGCCTGGGCAGTGCTCGAGCGCTGGCAGAAGCCGCTGCTCACGCTCTGGGGCGAGCTCTGCCCGTTCACGCACCTCGAGCTCGGCCGGTCGTTCCAGACCCGGGTTCCGGGCGCGAGCCTGCCGGGCATCGAGCACAGGCGCTTCGCAGCGAGTCACTTCAGCCAGGAGGACGTCGGCGAGGAGCTGGCTGCCGAGATCGTCGCCTTCGTGCGGCGATTCCCCGCCTGAACCCTCAGAGCGAGAGGATCTGCCCGTCCGCCGGGCTCGTGCGACCCGCGAGCGTGTCCTGATAGACGCGCTCCAGCGCCTCGCGCCCGCTGCTGCGCACCACGTGCAGCCACGCGTCGCTCGCATCGCAGAACTTCGCCCACGCCGAGCCGAGCCGCTCCGAGAGACCCTGCGGCCCCCAGTCCTTGGCGCGTTTGCCGACCTGCGCAGGCGCGAAGAAGAACTCCGGCTTCGGGCCGGGCAGCGCGTCGTTCCTCCGTTCGGCCGACCAGTGCGTCGCACCGATCGTGCAGTCGTACCGGAGCGCATCGCCGAAGTGCTGGTGCACGGCCGCCGTGACGGCGCCATCGCCGGCCATGTCGACGAAGACCGCGGGTGATTTCGCGAGCAACGAGACCTGGTCGTAGAGCACGACCTCGTCGTAGAAGCCGAGGCTGCGCACGAAGTCCGCGTTTCGCGCGGAGGTCAGACCCACGGAGCGCGCGCGTCCCGCCTGTTTCACCTGGAACGCCAGCGCGATCGACGTCTTGCTCGACGCGCTCGAGATCAGCACCGTTCGCGCGCCGCGATAGTCCTGCTCCGCCAGGAAGTCGTCCGCCAGGAACGAGGTCATGAACAACCCGCGCATGAGCAGGATCTGGTCCTCGCGCTTCGCCGCATGGAGCGCGTCGCCGGTCGTCGGCAGGTACTGTGCGTAGGTCGGCGCGAGCCCCGCGCGGTGCGGCGCAGCATCGACGATCTGCGAGGGCGTCACGGAACCCGGCTGGATCACGAGATGGCGCGCCATCGGATAGAAGCCGAAGCAGCGGGTCCCCTCCTTCACACCGGGATGCGTCGAGCGGA
Organism: uncultured Myxococcales bacterium; assembly: GCA_964566375.1. Classification (GTDB taxonomy): domain Bacteria; phylum Myxococcota_A; class UBA9160; order SZUA-336; family SZUA-336; genus VGRW01. The sequence goes on along the minus strand of CAZMKX010000067.1, from coordinate 2,309 downwards.
TCGAGTTCGCAAAGCCCATCACCGGAATCCGTCCCCACCCCGCCTCGCACGGGAAGAAGCGCCAATAGCCGAGCTGGTCGCCCGACAGCGCGTACGAGATGTTGTTCGACGTGAGCGCGAAGCGATCGACGCGAAACAAGACCTGCCCGGGAGCGAGCTCCGGGATCGGTGCCTCCACGAATCGGGTCCGCTTCCAGTTCGCTCGATCGACTTCGAAGGTGAGTCCGGGTTCGTTCATCGTCGCGCTAGTGTAGACCCTGCCGAAACGGTGCGCGGAGAAGCGCCGTGATCGAGCGGGCGCCCGCGTCGGTCCAGCCGGGCAGGCCCGTCGTCACGACCGACGAGGATGCGCTCGGCTGCAGCGTTCGCGCGGCCCGATCCCACAGGCAGAAGATCGTGCCGTAGTTCGAGTCGCGTTCGACGCGCACGGAGGAGTGATGCCTGCGATGCAGCGCGGGGGTGACCAGCGCGAGCCCGAGGATCCGCTCGAGGCTCCGCGGCAGGTCGAAGTTGCCGTGCTCGAGCACGTTCGCGATGCCGAAGACCGACTCGAAGACGACGACCGCGACGGGCGGCGCGCCGAGGAGAACGATCGCCGCCAGCCGCACGGGCAGCGCGAGCAGGAGCTCACCCGGATGGAAGCGGAGCGCCGTCGAGACGTGGTAGTCGGCGTCGGCGTGGTGCACGCGATGGAACCGCCACAGGAACGCGAGCTCGTGATTCGCGCGGTGCCAGCCATACGAAACGAGATCGAGCGCGACGATCGACAGCGCGATTCCCACCGCGAGCGGCACGTGAGCCCCGTTCAGCAGCCCGACGCCCGTCGCCTCCGCCCAGGCCGCGACCGTGATTCCGCACGCCCCGCAGACGACCGCCGTCAGCGTCGCGCCGATCAGCCCAAGCCCCAGATTCGCGCGCCACTCCGGTCGGAGCGACGAGTGCGGCGACACGCGCTCGAGCAGCAGGCCGAGCGCGAACGCGGCGAGTGGCGCGATGCCGCGGATCAGCTGGGCTGTCGGCTCGCTCGGAGTCATCGACGGACCGCCGCGGGTGCCGAGTCCGTCCGCCGAAGGCGATGGCCTCGCTCCGCAGCCGTCGCGAAGACCCGCGCCGGGAATTCGCAGCACGCGTCGCTCATCCGTGCACTCCGCTAGTCGCGAGCGTCTCGCGGGAAGGCGCGAGTCTAGCGCGTTCCACGACGGTGTAGAGGACGGGCAGCACGACGAGCGTGAGAATCGTCGACGAGAGGATCCCGCCGATCACGACCGTCGCGAGCGGGCGCTGCACCTCCGCGCCCGCACCCGTCGAGATCGCCATCGGCACGAAGCCGAGCGAGGCCACGAGCGCGGTCATCAGCACGGGCCGCAATCGCGTGAGCGCGCCCTCGCGCACGGCCACCGCGAGCGGGCGCCCCTCACGGCGCAGCTCGTTGATGAACGAGACCATTACGACCCCGTTCAGGACCGCGACGCCGGAAAGCGCGATGAAGCCGACCCCTGCCGATATCGAAAGCGGAATTCCGCGCAGGACGAGCGCCAGTACGCCGCCCGTCCACGCGAGCGGTACGCCACTGAAGACGATCGCGGCGTCGCGCGCCGACCCGAACACCCCCGTGAGGATCCCGAAGATCAGGAGAAGCGCGAGCGGAACCACGATCTGCAACCTGCGGCTGGCGGACGCGAGCTGCTCGAACTGGCCGCCCCAGGTGATCCAGTACCCCGTCGGAATCTCGACCTCGGCCCGGATCCGCTGCTCGGCCTCGGCCACGAACGAGCCCATGTCGCGACCACGCACGTTCGCGGTGACGACGACGCGGCGCTTGCCGTTCTCGCGGCTGATCTGATTGGGTCCGGTGCCGACGACGAGCTTCGCGACTGCACCGAGCGGCACGAACTCGCGCGCCCCGCCCGCCTCGTCCTCGTGCCGGGGCAGCAGGGTCGGCAGGCGCTCGATCGCCTCGAGGTCGACGCGCAGGACCTCGGGCAGTCGCACCACCACGTCGAAACGCCGGTCGCCTTCGAAGATCTGCCCGCCGACCGACCCGCCGATCGCCGTTCGCACCACCCCCTGCACCTCGTCCTGCGAGAGCCCGTAGCGCGCGAGCGCCGCGCGGTCGATTTCGACCTGCAGCATCGGCAGCCCGGTCACTTGCTCGACCTTCACGTCGGCGGCGCCGGGGATCTGCTCGAGAACGGCGCCGACGGAGTCCCCCATCGCGAGCAGAAGCGGGAGATCGTCGCCGAAGATCTTGACGGCGACGTCGCTGCGCACCCCCGCGATCAGCTCGTTCATGCGCATCTGGATCGGCT
>CAZMKX010000066.1:0-11318 GCA_964566375.1 uncultured Myxococcales bacterium | reverse complement strand
CGTGTCGCGCGGCCTGCTGGCACTCGCCAACGACGAGGACGAGCTCGCCTGCGTGATCGGCCACGAGATCGGCCACGTCGCCAAACGCCATGCGGCCGCGCAGCAGCGCGCTGCGAGCGGCCAGTTCCCGCTGGTCGACCCGTGGCTCCGCGCGGGACGGATGGCCGCCTACTCGCGGGATCTCGAGCGCAGCGCGGACCACGATGGCCAGATCCTGTGCGCGGCGGTCGGCTACGACCCGCGCGGCCTCGCGCGCTTTCTCGAGTCGCTGATGAACTACGAGAAGCTCCGGGCCGGCGGCGTGCGCCAAGCCAGCTACTTCGACACTCATCCGCTGTCGTCCGAGCGCTCGACGGTCGCGCGCGTCGAAGCCAGCGAGCTGCGCTGGAAGCGCGATCCCAGGCTGACGGACCCGCGCGGCGCGCTGCTCGCCCACATCGACCGCCTGCCCGTCGGACAGCGCCCCGAGACCGGCGTCTTCGTCGGCGACGTGTTCATGCATCCCACGCTCGGCTTCAAGCTGCGATTCCCGCGCGGCTGGCAGAAGTCGAACACGCCCCAGGCCGTGGGTGCGCAGGCGCCGCGCGGCGACGCCGTGGTCTTCCTGATGGGCGACGTTCCACCCGGCGAGCCGCGCGCGGTCGCCGAGCGCTGGGCGACCGAGAACGTGCGCGGAATGGGCCAGGTCGAGAAGAGCGAGCGCTTCGCCGTCGGGGGACTCCCGGCCTGGCGCCTCGACGTGGTCGCCAGCTCCTCGAGCTCGCGGGTGCGCTCGACGGTGACCTTCATCCCGTTCTCGAACGCGATCTGGCGTCTCACGGGCGCCGCGGTCGCGGACAGGGATCTCGAGGCGACGGTCGCCACCACGCGGAGCTTCCGAGCGGTCAACGCCGAGGACCTCGCGGTCCTTCGCGAATCGCGCCTCGCCATCGTGCGCGCGGAGGCGAACGAGAACCTGAGCGCGCTCACGACGCGCACCTCCAACGCCTGGAGCGCCTACGAGACCGCGATCTACAACGGCCTTCCGCCGAGCCATACCTTCGCCGGAGGCGAATCCGTCAAGATCGCGCGCGAGAGCCCCTACCGTCGCTAGCCGCGCGGGGGCCGCCCTGCAGCGCGCTGATCGTGACGTAGTACCCGTCCGGATCCCGGAGCGAGAACTCCTTCGTTCCCGTACTCGGATTCAGGTGAGGATCCTCGTCGAGCCGAGTCACGAGGGCGCGTGCCCTGGGCAGGGTCGAGTCGAAGTCGTCGACGCGGAAGAACAGGAGAAGCCCGTTGCCGGGTTCCGCGCGATCGGGACTCGAGAGCGAGGGATGCTCGTGGTCGCCCCATTTGTGCAGACACAGCAACACCGTTCCGTCCGAGTCGAGGAGCTGACCGAAATGGTCATGCGCGGGTGCAGTCTTCTCCTGGCCAAAGAGTGACTGGTACCACGCGAAGCTCGCCGGGACGTCGCTCACCCCGATGATCGTCCAGGTTCGCTTCACGGTGGCTCTCCCGGTGTCCCGACGGATCGGCGCCGGGATTGGCATTCGCCAAAGATACCATGCGATGTACGCTCGCCCGTGGGCGCTCGCTCGCGTCGCAGCTCCCCGCCTCGGAACGTCGATTGCCCGTGCGCCCGCGGCAAGCTCGCGTTTGCTTGTATCCTTCGTGCTCCACCCTCGGGCTGCGCGGATCGCGTTCCCCGGCAGGAGACAGGCCATGAGCGTCCACGAGCTGTGCACCCACGGGGCGGCCGAGCTGGCGGAGATGATCCGGCAGCGCCGCGTCCGCTCGGTCGAGGTCCTCGACGCTCACCTGGCCCGGATCCGGGAGGTGAACCCGAGCGTCCATGCGGTGACCGCGACCCTCGACGACTCGGCGCGCGCGGCGGCGATGACGGTCGACCGTGCGATCAAGGCCGGCCAGCCCCTCGGGCCGCTGGCCGGAGTGCCCTTCTCGATCAAGGAGAACGTCGACGTGGCCGGATCGGCGACGACCTGGGGAACGTCGGCGATGGCCGAGCAGCGGGCGTCGGCGGATGCGCCGATCGTCGCGCGGCTTCGCGAAGCGGGCGCGATCCCGTTCGCCCGCACGAACCTGCCGGACTTCGCGTTCCGATGGGACACCGCCAGCGGTCGAGCCGGTCGGACTCGGAATCCCTGGGACGCGACACGGGCTCCGGGCGGTTCGTCGGGCGGCGAGGCGGCCGCGCTGGCGACCGGAATGACACCGTTTGGCGTAGGAAACGACCTGGGCGGTTCGCTGCGCGTGCCGTCGCAGATGTGCGGAACGGCGGCGCTGCGCCCCTCGCGCGGGCGCGTGGCCCACTCCGCCTCGACGCAGCCGTGGCCCGAGCCGCTGGCGATCCAGATGGCCAACTGCCAGGGCCCGATGGCCCGTCGCGTTGCGGATCTGCGGCTCGCGTTCGGCATCATCAGCGCGCCGGACCCGCGCGATCCGCGCTGGGTGCCCGCGCCGCTGCAAGGACCCCCTGTCCTCGGGCGTATCCAGGTGGCGGTGGTGCGCGACCCGGCGGGCGCCGGCATCGATCCGCACGTGCGTGCCGGCGTCGACCGCGCCGCCGATTGGCTGTCCAACGCGGGCTACGACGTCGTCGACGCCGAACCGCCCCGGATCAACGAGGTCGCGGCCACCTGGTTCGACGCGATGTGGGCGGATGTCGGCCTGATGCTGCCCGGGATGCGACCGATCGCGAGCGCGGCGGAGCTGACGTTCATCGAGGCGAGCCTCGCTCAACGAGTCTTCAAGCCCGTCGACCAGGCGACGCAGCACGCGACCTGGATCGCGATCCACCAGCACGCGGCGGACTGGACTCAGTTCCTGAACACTCACCCGGTCGTCCTCTCGCCGGTCTGCTGCGAGCGTCCGTGGGTCGTCGACGAGGACATCACGCGCATCGCACAGATCGCCCGGGCGATGCGGATGGTCGTGTCGGTCAACATCCTCGGGCTGCCGTCCTGCGCCGTTCCGGTCGGCTGCGACGAGGGTCTGCCGCAGGGGGTCCAGCTGATCGGTGCCCGCTTCCGCGAGGATCTGCTCCTCGACGCCGCTCAGGCCATCGAGGAGCGATCCGCCCCCATCACGCCGATCGACCCGCGTGCGAAGCGCGCGTAACGGAGCGACGCCGCGGCACTCGAGCGCGCCGTCCTGGAAGGACGGGGACGGCGCAGGGGTGGGTGACGACCTATCCGCCGCCGCCCGGGTGCGCGGGGGGCGGTCGACCGGGACCGTGGGGTCGGTGCGGCGCTAGCATCCCGGCGTGGCCCGCGACCTTCCCCCGATCGATTCGCTGCGCGCGTTCGCGAGCGCGGCGCGGACCGCGAGCTTCAAGCGCGCCGCGGCGGAGCTACACCTTTCGGCGTCGGCGCTCTCGCGCCGCATCCAGGCGCTCGAGGAGCACCTGGGCGCGCCGCTCTTCCGGCGCCTGAACCCGGGCATCGAGCTGACCGAGGCGGGCGAGCGCTATCGGTCGGTGGTGGACGAGGTGATCGCGCGGCTCGAGGCCGCGCAGGCGGAGCTCGTGCCCGCGAGCGTGCGCCGTCTTCGCGTCTCGACGCTGGTCTCGTTCAGCGAGAGCTGGCTGGTGCCGCACCTGCCGGAGTTCGAGCGCGCCCACCCGGAGATCGCCGTCGAGGTCGAGGCGACGCTGCGCTACGCGGACTTCCAGCGCGGCTCCGTCGACGCCGCGATCCGCTTCGGCACGGGGCCGTGGGAGGGGCTGCACTCCGAGCCTCTCACCGAGCTCGTGTACTTTCCGGTTTGCGCGCCCGCGCTGTTGAAAGGGGATGCGCCGCTGCGCGCGCCGCGCGAGCTCGAGCGGCACACGCTGATCCACCTGACCCAGACTCCGCGTGTCTGGCGCGCGTGGCTCTGCGCCGCCGGGGAGCCGGAGCTCGAGCCGCGTCGCGAGGTGCGCTACGACCACGTCGCGTTGGCGCTCGCCGCCGCGGAGTCGGGCCAGGGCATCGCGCTCGGCACATCGCTCTCCTACGAGTCGCGGCTTCGCGAGGGGCGCCTGGTCCGTCCGTTCGCCCAGTCGGTGCCGTCTCCCGAGAACTACCACTTCGTGTGCCGCGCCGAGGGGCTCGAGGACCCGGCGATCCGGAGCTTGCGCGACTGGCTGGTGGAGCGATTGCGCTAGGCGCAAGCGCGCGTGCGAAATCAGCGCTTGCTCGCGCGCGACCGACGACTAGGCTCGCGGAATGCGACAACTCACTTGTGTCGGGCCGGGCAAGATCGAATGGCAGGACGTTCCGGAGCCGCAGCTCGGCGGCGATCTCGAGGCGCTCGTCCGCCCGCTGTGCGTCGCGCGCTGCGACATCGACCGGCTGCTGATCGACGGGACCGTCCCGCAGCGCGGGCCGTTCGCGCTCGGACACGAGGCCGTCGTCGAGATCGCCGCGCTGGGCGACGGCGTGCGCGGGCTCGCGCTCGGCCAGCGCGCCGTGGTCTCGTTCCAGCTCTCGTGCGGGGAGTGCGCCGCGTGCAGGGCCGGCCGCAGCGCGAACTGCGACCGCTACCCGTCGCTCTCGGACTACGGCATGCAGCCGCTCTCGGGTATCGAGTACGGAGGCATGCTCTCTGATCTCGTGCGCGTACCGCACGCGCGCGCGATGCTGCAGCCGATCTCGCCGGGGGCCGACGCGCTCGCGCTCGCGAGCGTCTCCGACAACGTGCTCGACGGCTACCGCGCAGTCGCGCCCCACCTGCGCGAGCGACCCGCCAGCGACGTGCTGATCGCGCACCACGGCGCCTCGAGCATCGCGCTCTACGCGGCACAGGCCGCGCTCGCGCTCGGCGCGGCGCGCGTCGACTTCGCCTCCGACGACGCCGAGACGCTCGCTCTCGCCGAACGGCTCGGCGCACATCCGCTGCAAACCGACTACGGCCGCCGACCGCGGCGGTACCCGATCGTCGTCGACGCCGGCAATCGCCCCGCAGGCCTCGACTTCGCGCTGCGCTGCACGGAGCCCGAGGGCGTCTGCCAGAGCGTGAGTCTGTACGTCACGCCGGTTCCGCTTCCGCTCGTGCGCATGTACACGCACGGCGTGCGCTTCTGCATCGGGCGCTGCAACGCCGCGGCGCTCCTGCCCGAGGTCGTGGCACTGATCGAGGCCGGGAAGCTCCGGCCCGGCGACGTGACCACCCGAGTCGTCGATTGGGCCGACGCCGCCGATGCCTTCGCGGAGCCCGCGATCAAGCTGGTCGTGGCGCGAACGCCGTAGCAGGGCAGCGTCGCCCGTGACGACGAGCGCCCGGCGAACGCGCGTATCGCGCGCCAGCCCCCTCCCGCCAGCGAGCGACCTTTCGAACGCGGTAATGGTGCGGGTCATCGCGAGGCTCCGTCCTTGCGAAACCCTACCGGTCGGCAGAGCTTTCTGCCGGGATCTTCTGCTGAACGACCACCCGCTCAGCGGTCCTCGTTCGCAACGTGACTCATCGCCGCCTCGAGTGGGGCCTCGGTACGAGACTCGAGACGGTGATCGACGATCGCATCGACGAGCGTCCAGAGGGCTCCATACAATGGAACGCGCCACGCGAGCTCGTCGGCCATCGCACGATCGGGATCGTACCCATCGAGCAGCAGCGAGATCGACCCGGCGTCCACGCGCTGGGCGAAGCGCGCGATATCCCACAGCGGGTCTCCGACGACGGCGTCACCCCAATCGATCACTCCGGCGATCCGCTTCGCACCGACGAGGATGTGCGCCGCCTTCAGATCGCCATGGCAGAGCGAGCCAAGCTCGACGGCAGCGAGCGCGTCGGCGTGGGCGTCGATCGCAGCCGCGGCGGCTGCGGTCGCCGCGGCGCTTTCGGACAGACCGCGAGCGTCGACGAGGATGCCGTTCAGAAAACCCAGCCAGGAGCTGTGCCTGAGTGCGAAGCTACCTCCAGCGTCCCACGAAGCTTCCGCCAACCAGCCGAACCCCGGCAGCTTCACCTCGTGCAAGCGACGCAGCCAGACTCCCATCTCCTTGAACGCGGGATGCCTGGCGGGAATCGGCCAGCCGACGATGTGACTCATGATGAAGGCGCTCAGCTCGCTCTCTGCACCGAGCTTTCCGCGCCCGAGGATCGCGGGCGCGGCACAGCCGGCGTGCGTCCCCCGAGCGCACGCCCAGGCCTCTGCTCTCAACGCGTCGTGCATCGTGGACGCCTTCACGACCAGTCGACGTCCGCCCGCCTCGACTTCATAGACGGCGTTGGTCGCGAACGCCTCGACGCGCTCTACACGAGTGGACTCACAGCCAAGCTCGCGAGCCACGAAGGCCGCGACAGCGCGCTCGCGATCCCCGACGGCCTGGCCTTTCGACACTACGCTTCCTCTTCACCCGACGTGCCGATGAGCGGCGCTGGAGCGCGAACGCGTCCGCTGCCTCGGCTGGGTTGGGACCGGTTTCAAGCTCGCCGCGATCGGGCGACGGCTTCCACTTCCACGAGAGTTGCTCTCGAGGCGAGAGAGGAAACACCCACGCCCGTGATTGCCGTACGAGACTTGCCGAGGAAGCTGGACAGGATGGGCGCCAACGCCTCCATGTGGTCTTCCAGCTCGCCCCGGACGTAGATCTTCATGTGCAGAAGGTCCTCCACGCTGGAGCCAGCCTCGGCAAGAACCCTCCGCAGGTTCTCCAGTGCGACGCCAAACTGACCTGCGACCGAGTCGTGGGATACCCGGTGCTGAAGATCCCAATCCACCTGTCCGGACACGAACAGCAGGGAGCTTTCCCCGTCGATCGTCCCGTGCGACAGGCCCAGTGGATTACCGTCATACAGGCTCGAGGGATTGACCAAGCGCTTCGTCATCGGATCGTCTCGAATGGTGGGTGTTGGTGACTGACGCACGGCCGCGGACCCGCGGCCCCTCGGAATGCTAGTCGATCCGAATCGAGCATCGCCGCCGCGCGGCTGAAGCCTTCGGCCGACGGGCTCGGCGGCGTGTCAGGCCGCTCGTGTGCGATACCGATCGAGCTTCCGCCGATAGCCCAGCACGATGGCGATCGGCGCCAGCAGATCGAGCAGTACTCGTGTGCCGAACGGTGCTTGACGGATCGAGTCCTTGAACTCGGAGAACACCGCGGCCGCGAAGAGGAGCGAGAGCCGGCCTTGCGAATCGGTCTTGCCGTCCCGCGCGAGGCCAAACAGGACGGAGAAGAACTCGTGGAGCCGGCCAGCCGGCCGGACCTCTTCGACGGCCACGACCTCCGAGTCGCACGGGTTCCATTGGAAGTGATGCGCACCAGCGCGGATCAATGCCGATTCACCGGCTCGGACGACCCGATGTGCGCCGCTGATTCGAAGATGCATCTCGCCAGACAGGACCGTGATCTGCTGCACTTTGCCCGGATGGAAGTGCTCACCGGCAATTTCGCCGTGGGGGCGAAGCGAATACTGAACCTTGAACACGCCGGGTGTCGATTCGAGGACTCGAAGGGCCTCGCCCGTGACCGGATTGTCGAGGATCTCGTCGATCATTGGAAACCACGATCCTGGAGTCGTGCCCCCTGCCGTGCAGCGCGACCGTTACCGGACGATGAGGGGGCTCATCAACTGCGGCATCGGAAAAATCTCGAAGCGAAAGCCGGCATTCGCCCTGATTGTTGGATCGGCGCTGCGAAGAGTCTCCATCTCAGCGTCACTGCTCGCGGCTATGATTCCGATGCCGTAGCCGCCTTGAGGATCAGCGACTGGCCCGAACGCAAGAGCCTTATTCTCTTGCATCAGACCCTTCCAGTACGCGACGTGCTCGCCCATCAGCGCTCGCTCCGCCGGAGTCATGCTCTGAGCGAAGGTTGCGCGAGGAGGGATCAGCTTGCAGAAGAAGTATTTCATGACACAAGCTCCCTTTCGAGTGTACGGCGCCGCCAAACAGATTTTCAGCTCGGCCGCACCCGACCGTGCTGATCGCCAACGCCGGGACTCTCGCCCTCAGAACTCTACCACCGATCGATGGGAACGAGCACTCGGGCGAGGCATCTGCAGGCGACTCTAGTGCGTGGGGGAGACCGGGCTGAAGCGAAGCGGTTGCTCGCTCCTTGGGCGGCCATCCACGGCGCCGTCCGACGTCAGAAGACGATGGGAAGCTGAAGCTCCGTTTCGTAGATGAAGTCCCGGTGCGCCCGCAGCTCTCGCGTCAGCGCGCGGTCGATGTCGTCGTTGACGGGGCCGTAGAGATGCGGATGGCGGAAATCGGTCGCCATGGGGCAACGATCTTCGGGCATCGGGTCGAGGAACCCGCACGTCGCGGCCCAGTATATGTCCACGGCGGAGAGTTGCCCGCCCACGAGATAGCGGCTGCCGCGCGCGCGTTGAGCCGCCAGCTGCGCGTCGAAGACCCCGAGGATCTCCACGATCCTGGACGACGCGCGCGCGAGCTTGTCGTCACTGTAGCCGTACTTCTCGCCGAGATAGGCGAACAATGCGCGGTTGGGACTGCCCTCGGGCAACGACGCCAACGGACCCGACGTCATGAAGTGCCGCTTGCAGTACGCCAGTCCGCCTTCGCCGAGGAGCTCGTTGGCGAGCCCGAACATGCGGATCCGCTCGTCGGGATCGGCTGGAATCAAGTGTGGCTCCGGACTGAGTCGCTCAGCGAGATACAGCTGGTCGTTCCACATCGACCGTGGGCGCTCGTCATTCCAGATGACTACGGGAGCGCTCGACTGCGCCGTCCATTCGACGAGCTCGCTCTGGCTGTCCCCCATCCCGATCATTGCGTCAGACGCGTTCTCATTCGAGCTTCGAACCGGCGTGTAGTCGAGGCCTTTGGCGTAGTAGACTCCCTTGCACGCCTCGCGCCACGGCCCCGGGATGGCGAACGCCCCGAGGACGATGCGCAAACCCGACATCTGCCTCGCTTTGCGGATCGGGACGTAGTCGAGCTTGATGTGGTCGATCTGGATGCTCATCGCGCTCCCTCCGCTGCGATCGTCTCGACACAGCTGCTTGCCCGCAGGCAAGCGCCACGCGTCGCCGCCCAACGGCCCGCTCGCCTCCTGCGCGGCCCGGCACCGCCAGCCGACCGGATCCGCATCAGGCTACGCCGCCAGACGGCACGTCGCCACGAGCGCGGCAAACGTGGGACCCGCCGGCTGCATGCGCTGTTCAGGCGGCAACGGCTCTCGGCGGGGACGCGTTCTCAGCACGAACCCAGAGCCACAGACTCCCGGCGCCGAGCACGACTGCGCCCGCCCCGTACGCGAGGAACACCGGTCGAAGTCCAACTTCGTCGACCGAGATTCCGACGACTGGCCAAAGCATTGCCATCAAGATGTTGCTGAACATCTGCTTGACGGAGAGCGCCGTCGCGCGTCGTTCGCTTCCGATCTGCCGATTCACTTCGTTTGCGAGCAGCGGTTCATGGAGGCCGGCCACGGACGCGACACCGAGGAACGCCGCGCCTGCGACCAGGTGATCGAACATGCCGAGCACGCCGCAAGATACGCAAAGGCCGAGCGGCAGTATCGCCAGTGCGCCCCGGAGACCAAGACGCGCGACGAGTCCGGCCGCCGCGAGGGCGGCCAGCAGTGCCACCGCATCCGACGCGGCCTGGAGCACGCCGATCTTCGCGGTCTCCACTTCGTGTGCGGTGAGCCAAGGCTGCTGGAGGAGCTTCAGCGGCCCCGCAGCGGCCGCCGCAGTAACTCCGGAGAAAAGGAAGAGGGCGCGAAGCACCGGCTTGTCGAGCGCTTCGCGCACGCCCGTGCCCAGGGTCCGCAGGTAGTTTTCGCCCCGCCCGTTCCCGGCGGACTCGTCGGTGGCTCGTCGGGGCTCTTCGTGCATCAAGAATGCGACCGTCATCGCGCCCACGACGACGATCGCCGTGAGCACGATCGCAAACGAGTAGCTCGTGGCCGCAGCGATCGGTGCGCCGAGCAGCAGGCCGCCCAGAGCGGCTCCCGAGCGCAACGCCCAGAGCCGCCCATAGATCCGCTGAAACTCATCCTCCCTTCCGAGTGACTTCAGCGAGTCGTAGAGCAGCGCCGTATCTGCACCCGAGCGAAAGGTGAACGCCAGTGCCCACGAGAGATTCGATACCAGAATGAGCGCGTAGCTCTCCGCTACGCCGTAGACGTACATCGAAGCGGCAAGAATGCCGCTCGCGAGAATCAGCGAGATGCGTCGGCCATACCGATCGGCGACTGCGCCGGTCGGCACCTCGGCGAACACGATCAGCAGGAAGAGCGGAACCTCGAGGAGGGTGATCTCCGTCATCGAGAATCCGCGTTGGTCCCGCAGGTACAGCACCCAGATCGGTGCCGTCAGCGAGAAGTCCATGAAGAGCGCGTAGACGAAGGAAAGCGGAACGTTCCGGGCCAAACCCGTCGAGGAGGCATGCGCTCCTACCCGCCGACTCGCCTCTGCCGAGCCTGGCTCGTCGCCGTCCGGGTATCGTTCCTTGCGACTCATCGGGGCTGCTCAACGTCCGCGATCCCCTGCCGGCAACAGGCGGCGATGACGCCTGGTGCCGGAAGGTGCATCGCGTCGTTGTGCCGCTCGGGCTCGCTGGTTCAGCGAGTGAACGACGTCACGACATCACATCTGCAATTCGAGGTCCCCTGGCTGCCAGGTCTGATTGAAGTAGGGCTCCAGCGGCCCGTACAGCCGCAGGATGAGATTGTATCCCTTGCCCGGCATCGTCTGCACCCAGTTGGCTTCGTTTCCCGCGGGCGCCTTCGGTCCGAACCAGATGGTCGCGCCGCCGTCCGCGTTCTTCCTCAGACCCGGAATGTTGCTGTCCATTCCCGCCGACTTCTGATCGGTGGGCAGGAGCGAGCGCGTCTGGTTGTCGTAGACCGTGAACGCCCAGAAGTCCTTCGCGGGAATCGGCCCGGGCAAGGTCACCTTGTAGGTGCGTCCGCCGTCGAGGTAGTTGCCCTTCGCATCGCGAAAGGCCAGCGCATAGGCGGAACCGGTGCCCGGCTTGGATTCGCTCATCGCCGGCGTGATGCCCGTCGCGTAGTAGAAGAACATCGCTTCGGCGTCGAGCAGCCGCTCCGCTCCCGAGAGGAACAGGTAGCTGCCTCCCACGAACGGCGTGACCCATTGGCGGCCCTTGAAGATCACCGTCCTGGGATCGCGTGACGCAAACACGTTCGAGCGGGCGTAAGCATTGGCCACCGCGACGGCTTCCGTAAGCGTCTTCTTCAGGCGCGCGTCCGGCGCGAATGGCTGCCCCTTGCGAATGCCGATGGCCGCGTACAGGCCCACGGTGTCCGCATCCACCCAGTCGGCGGGCTCGTTCTGCACCACGGCGTTCAGCTCCTCGTAGAAGCTGAAGTCGTTGGCGCTGATGGTGTTGAACTTGCCGC
>CAZMKX010000065.1:5056-11338 GCA_964566375.1 uncultured Myxococcales bacterium | reverse complement strand
CACCGGGGCCGAGAGCGAGTCACGCGGCATGTTCCGCGAGGCGGACGGCGGAACGCTCTTCCTCGACGAGGTCGGCGAGCTTCCGCTCTCTACGCAGGTGAAGCTGCTGCGCGTCCTGCAGGAGGAGGAGGTGCGGCCCGTCGGCGCGGCCAAGTCGCATCCCGTCGACGTGCGGATCCTGGCCGCGACCGCGCGCGATCTCGAGGCGATGGTCGAGGCCGGCTCGTTCCGGGCGGACCTGTTCTACCGCTTGAACGTCTTCCGGCTCCACATCCCCCCGCTTCGCGAACGCCGCGAGGACGTGCCCGTTCTCGCCGACCAGTGCCTGGCGGCGCTGTCGCGCCGGATCGGGAAGCCGGTCGCTCCGCTCGACGCGGACGCCGTCGAGGCGCTCTGCGCCTATCCGTGGCCGGGCAACGTGCGCGAGCTGGAGAACACGCTCGAGCGCGCGCTGATCCTCTCCCGGGACGGCCGGATCACGCGAGCGCTGTTTCCGTTCGTCGCGGGCCTCGACGTCGGCGAGCGCCACGTGGCGCCGGGTGCGGACGCGAGCGTCGTGGGCGACGAGGACCTGTCGATCAAGCGCCGTTCGCGGGCGCTCGAGGATCGGCTCATCCGGCTCGCGCTCGCGCGCACCGGCGGAAATCGGACACGTGCGGCGCACGTGCTCGAGATCTCCGCCCGCGCGCTTCAGTACAAGCTGAAGGAGTACGGGATCGAGCCGCTCAATCCGCTTCCCGCGCGCTCCGATACCTGAGCCACGCGGGAGCACTCCGACTCCCGCGCGAGGGAGGAGCGGGATGAAGCGGGTCATCGCGGCTGCGGTAACGCTTCTCTGTGTCGCTTGCGGCGGCTCAGGCGACGAGACTGCCGTCGACCCGGCCAAGGCGGCGCCCGGTGCGAAGTCGGCCGCGAAGGCGAACGTCGCGCCGGAGATCTCGAAGGCGGAGATCGAGCCCGCCAATCCCGGCGCCAGCACGTCCATCGACGTGGCCGTCGTCGCGAAGGACCAGGACCGCGATGCCGTCCGGGTCGAGGTCGAGTGGTACCGCAATGGATCGCTCGTCGAGGATCTGACGGACACGAACCTGCCGGGCGGGACTTTCGCGCGCGGTGACCGAATCTACGCGATCGTCTACGCCTCGGACGGCGAGCACGAGGTCTCCCATCAGACGCCGACCGTGGTGATCGGGAACTCCGCGCCGACGATCCGACGCGTCGCGATCTCGCCGCCGCGACCCACTGCGCTGGATCTGCTGCAGGCGGAGCCCGAGGTCGTCGACGCCGACGGCGATGCCGTCGAGCTCCAGTACCGCTGGCTGCGCAATGGTCAGCCGATCGCGGGCGCGGAGGGGCCGCGCGTACCTCCCGGCGCCGGGCATCGCGGCGAGCAGATCGTCGTGCAGGTTCAGGCGACCGACGGAAACGACCGGAGTGGCTGGGTCGGTTCGACGCCGATCGTGCTCTCGAACGCTCCTCCCGGAATCACGACCCAGCCGAACTACACGCTCTCGGGCGCGGGCCAGTACAGCTACGAGATCGGCGCCAAGGATCCCGATGGCGATCGCCCCCTGAAATACGAGCTGGTCGAGGGGCCGCCGGGCATGAGCGTGGACGTGGCGAGCGGCCAGGTCACCTGGCGCGTGCCCGCCGACGCAAAGGGAACGTACGGGATCGAGCTGGCGGTCTCGGATCCCTACGGCGGGCGGACTACGCAGAAGTACGCGCTCGCCGTCGACTGGGGGGACGCTCCCGCCAGGCCCGCGTCGCCCGCGGCGAAGGCGAAGCCGACGACGCCGCCGGCGGCGCCGAGCGCCGACGCCGGCACGAACCGCGACGGCGACGATGCCGCAGAACGTGACGAGGATTACACCGACGAGGATCAGGGGGAGGAACCGGTAGACGAGGAGTTCTGAGGTCCCGCGCTCTGCGCGTGGCTGACGCGAAGCTGAGGGTCGCCAATCCTCAAGTCGCGTTTTCGCCCCGCCGATCGGAACTCGATTCTCTTGCCGGTTCGGAACGGAGGGTCTCTGTGTCTGGGAACAAGGTTCGGCGAATTCGCGAGGCGCTCATGATGAGCAAGGCCGAGCTGGCCCGCAAAGCGGGTCTCTCGACGCTCACGATCGATCGCGTCGAAGCAGGCAAGACCTGCCGCCTCGATACGAAGCGGAAGATCCTCCACGCGCTCGGCTTGCGTGTCTCGGACAAGGACTCGGTCTTCGGGGATCGGTCCGTCGACCATCTGCTGGCTACACACTCCAGCGACGCCCACTCGGGCGGGAACTGAGGCGGGAGCGAAGATGTTCTCCTTCGGAAAGAAAACGGTCGTCGGACTCGACATCGGCTCGAGCCAGGTCAAGGCGGTGGAGCTCGAGCCACACGGCGGAAGCTACCGGCTGCGTGGCTTCGGCTTCGCTCCGCTCCCGCCCGAAGCGATCGTGCAAGGCTCGTTCATGAACGCGCCCGCGATCTCCGCGGCCATCGCCGAAGCCTGTGCGATGGGCGGCTTCAAATCGAAGGAGGCCGTGACCTCCGTCTCGGGTCACTCGGTGATCGTCAAGCGAATCTCGCTCCCGGCTCAGAGCAAGGAAGAGCTCGAGGAGACGATCCGCTGGGAGGCCGAGCAGTACATCCCGTTCGACATCAACGAAGTCAACATCGATCACCAGATCCTGCGCGAGTCGGGAGTCGACGGTCAGATGGACGTTCTGCTCGTCGCCGCGAAGAAGGACCTGATCGACGACTACGTCAGCGTGATCACCGAGTCCGGTCTCACGCTGGTCGTGATGGACGTCGACGCGTTCGCGGTCGGCAACATGTACCAGCACAACTACGAGCCTGCCGACGAGACGACCGTCGCGCTGCTGGACCTGGGCGCTTCCGTCATCAACATGAACGTGATGTGCGGATCGGTGCCGGTGTTCACGCGCGACATCACCTCGGGCGGCAATCAGTACACCGAGGAGATCCAGAAGACGCTCGGCATCACCTTCGAGGAGGCCGAGAGGATCAAGGTCGGCGGGCGCCCCGGCGAGACGAGCAAGGACGTCGTACCGCAGGAGGTCGAGGAGTCGATGCGCGAGGTCTCCGAGTCGATGCTCGGCGAGATCCAGCGCTCGCTCGACTTCTACCGCGCCACGGCGTCGAGCTCTCGGCTCGAACGGCTCCTCCTCTGTGGAGGCGCGGCTCGCGTGCCGGGCCTCGACCGCATCTTCCACGACCGGCTCGAGATTCCGGTCGAGATCGCCAACCCGTTCCAGCGCATCGACATCGCGTCGAGCGCCGGGGACGAGGAGCGGATCCGCGAGCTGGGCCCGGCGCTTTGCACGGCGATCGGCCTGGGCATGCGGCGAGGAGACGACACTTGATCCGAATCAACCTACTCCCGGTTCGCGAGGCGCGGCGTGCCGCGAACATGCGAAAGCAGGGCGTCTACCTCGGCGGCGCCGCCGGCGCGGGTGTCGCGATCTCGCTCATCCTCTCCATGTGGATGACCGCGCGCATCTCGCACGAGCGCGCCCTGATCAGCGCTCGCGAAGCGGAGCTGAAGAAGCTCGAAGCGACGCAGAAAGAGGTCAAGAAGTTCCAGGACGAGCAGCACGAGATCGAGCAGAAGCTCGCGATCATCGATCAGATCGAAGCCGCCCGAACCGGCCCCGTGAAGATCATGGACGAGCTCTCCACGCGGATCCCGAACCGCGTCTGGCTGACCAAGCTGACGGCGAAGGACGGCGTGCTCGAGCTCGAGGGAAACAGCATCGACGCCGAGATCGTCGCGGACTTCGCTGCGGCTCTCGAGGACTCGCCGATGCTCTCCGGGGTCGACCTGCAGGAGACGCGTCTCGAGGAGACCGAAGGCCTGAAGCTCTCGGCCTTCAAGATGACCGCCCAGTATCCGTTCCTGAAGAACCTGGGTGACTCGACTGCAGCCAAGGGCAAGAAGGCGCCGCGCCGTCGTCCGGCTCCCAAAGCCGACGCGGGCGGGGAATAGGGGGCGCGCGAGATGGCCATCGCTGAGAAATTCGACGCGCAGCAGATCCTGCAGAAGCTGGATCGCCTTCCCGCCGCCGGCCGCTACGGCCTGCTCGCAGCTGTCGCGCTCGCCGTCGTCGGCCTCTACCTGCTGCTGTTCTTCGGCAGCGACCAGACGGCTCTGCGCAACATGCAGAACAAGCGCGCGAAGGTCGAGCAGCAGATCCAGGCCGCCAAGGCGGTTGCGAACAACCTCGAGAGCTTCAAGCGCAAGCGCGAGGAGCTCCAGGCGCAGCTGAAGGCCGCACTCGAGAAGCTCCCCGAGTCGAGCGATCTGCCGGCGCTGCTCACGAACATCACGGGTCTGGGCAAGAAGTCCGGCCTCGAGATCCAGACCTTCAAGCAGGGCAAGAAGATCGATCGAGGCTTCTACTCCGAGCAGCAGATCGAGCTCGAGTTCTCCGGGCCGTACCACGACATCGGGCTGTTCTTCGATCGCATCGCGAGTCTGTCGCGCATCGTGAATCTCTCGAACCTCACCTTCACCGTCGAGGGCGAGACGGGCGAGACGCCGATCCTCAAGGTCAAGGGAACCGCGGCGACGTTCTATTTCAACGACGCGACCACGGACGCCGAGACGGGCGCCCCGAAGACCGCGGGAGGGGAGTGACATGAGGGGCCTTCGGACGCTCCGATGTGCGTGTGCGCTGGCTGCCGCGCTCGCGTTCTCGGTCGGCTGCTCCGACGACGAGGGCGCCGGCGCGGGCGCTGCCAAGGCGACCGCACCGAAGGTCGCCAAGAAGGCGACCGAAGAGGTCGCTCCCGTCGCGGAGTATCACTACGACCCGACCGACAAGGTCGATCCCTTCCGCTCGTACATCCGGCGGCAGGTGACCTTCAATCCCGACGACAACGCCTCTCCGCTGGAGCGCTTCGACATCAGCCAGCTCTCGGTGATGGGAATCATCTGGGGCGTGGACGAGCCCCGGGCGCTGGTCCGGGATCCGACGGGCAAGGGTTACATCGTACGCGCAGGAACACCGATCGGTAAGAACAAGGGCCGGATCCTGCGGATCGAAGACAACCGGGTGATCGTGAAGGAAACGTATCTCGACCACCTGGACCGTGCGACGACGAAAGAAGTCGACATCGAGCTCTACGCAAACGGAAGGAACGGATGATGACTCGGTTGGGGGTGTCACTCATGATGTGGACGCTGCGGACTGCCGTCGCGCTCGCACTGGCTTCGTTCCTGCCGGGAGCGCAGGCACTGGCCGCGGAGACGAAGACGATCTCTGCGGTCGAGGTGCAGGGCGAGAACGGCATGACGCGCATCGTGCTTCGCGGCGCGAAGGACGCGATCTACACCGCGTTCATGCGCGAGGATCCGCCTCGGCTGATCCTCGAGCTGCCGGACGTCGGCTTCGAGGGCGTGAACACGCCGATCGCCGTCAAGAACGGCCTGGTCGACGAGGTCACGCTCGGGGCTTTCGGAGACCCGAAGGCCGGCCACGGAATGGCGCGCGTCTCGATTGCGCTTGCGCAGGCCTCGGAGTACGAGGTCAAGCCGCAGGGTGACGAGATCGTGGTCGAGGTGCGCGCGAGCGGCACCGCGGCGAACGCCCCGACGCCCAGCCAGCCCGGTCCGCCCGAGGTCGCGCCCGAGGCGCCTGCTTCGGCCGCCGACGCTGCGCCGGCCGCGGCCCCGCCGGCCGAGCCCGCGCCGGTGGCGGCTCCTGCGAGCGCCCCCAAGATCCAGGCGATCGTCGCCTCGGCTTCGGGCGTCGAGATCGAGGCCAGCGGCCCGATCGACAACGTCGACTCCTTCGAGCTGAAGAACCCGGACCGCGTGGTGATCGACCTGTTCGGCGCCAAGAGCGGCATGAACCGCGTGAAGCAGAGCTTCGCCGAAGGCGTCGTCTCGCAGGCCCGCGTCGGCGAGCATGCCGACAAGGTCCGCGTGGTTCTCGATCTGCGCTCGCCGAGCGGCAAGCCGACGATCGTGCCGACCGCGAACGGCGTACGCGTCGAGCTCGCCGCCGGCGAGAGCGCGACCGCGAGCGCTCCGACCGAGACCGCGAGCGCCGTGCCCGCCTCCCCGGCGCCCGAGCAGGAGCAGGCCGCCGCGCCCGCGGCCGCGCCCGCGCCCGAGGCGATCCCCGAGCCGAACGGTGACCCGGCGGTGCAGTCGGTCCACTTCGAGTCACTCCCGACGCAGGACCGCGTGGTGATCACGCTGGGCCGGAAGGTCAAGGCCACGCAGTTCGCTCCCGACGCCGCGACGCTCATCGTCACGCTGAAGGACGCGAC
>CAZMKX010000065.1:0-4956 GCA_964566375.1 uncultured Myxococcales bacterium | reverse complement strand
TCGCTCGACTTCAAGGACGCCGACATCGCGAACATCCTGCGGCTGATCGCCGAGGTCTCGGACCTGAACGTGATCGCCGGCCAGGAGGTCACCGGAAAGGTGACGATCCGGCTGGTGGACGTGCCGTGGGATCAGGCGCTGGACGTGATCCTGCTGACGAAGGGCCTGGGCTTCGTGCGCATCGGCAACATCCTGCGCATCGCGCCGGTCGAGACGCTCAAGCAGGAGCGCGAGGCCCGCATGCAGGAGCGCCGCTCGCGCGAGAAGCTCGAGGACCTGGTCGTGAAGCTGCAGCCGGTCAACTTCGCCAAGGCGGCGGATCTCGGGAAGCTGGTCAAGCGCCTGCTCTCGAGCCGTGGCTCGGTGAACGTCGATCAGCGCACCAACACGCTCATCATCAAGGACATCCCGTCGGTCATCCACGAGGCGACCGCGCTCGTGAAGGCGGTCGACACGCAGACGCCGCAGGTGCTGATCGAGTCCAAGATCGTGGAAGCGACCTTGAACTTCTCGCGCGGCCTGGGCGTGCTCTGGGGCGTGGGTTGGGACTCGCCGTCCGACGATGCGAACACGATCCAGCCGAACCTTCTGCCCGGCCTGGCGCTGCAGCAGAACAACTTCATCACCGCCAATCCGATTGGCAACCCGACGGGTCTGTTGAACCTGGGCATCCTCGGGCTCGACGACAAGCTCCAGCTCGACCTGCAGCTGCAGGCGGGAGAGGAGAATCGCCAGGGCAAGGTGATCTCGTCGCCGCGCGTCGTGACGCTCGACAACAAGCAGGCCGTGATCAAGCAGGGTGTCGCGATCAAGTTCACCGAGGTGACCTCGGACAAGATCAACACCTCGTTCGTGGACGCGGTGCTGCAGCTCAAGGTCACGCCGCACATCACCGCGAACCGCTCGATCATCATGAAGATCGGCGTGTCGAAGAACGCGCCGGCGCTCTCGACGGCGACGGGTGACGTGGTCGGCATCAACAAGAACGAGACCAACACCGAGGCCATCCTGCGCGACGGCGAGACGATGGTGCTCGGCGGCATCTACGTGGTGGACAACGGCAAGGGCTCGACCAAGATCCCGTACCTGGCCGACATCCCGATGCTCGGCGCGCTCTTCCGCAACAAGGAAGTGAAGGACGAGCGCCGCGAGCTGCTCGTGTTCGTGACGCCGCGAATCGTGCAGGGAATGCAGACCGACGTGCAGTGACGCGGTGCTATGCTCCCCGGCCGGATGGCGGGGAGTGAATCGCGCGACCGGTGCGTGCTCTTGTCCGGGCCGATGGGCGCGGGCAAGAGCCGCGTCGGTCGCGCGCTCGCGTCTCTGCTCGGCTGGACCTTCGTGGACACGGACGCCGAGGTGGAGAAGGCGGCGGGAATGAAGATCGCCGAGATCTTCGCGCGTCACGGTGAGGCAGCGTTCCGCGCGCGCGAACGCGAGGTGCTCGAGACCCTCCCCACGCGCCGCGCAGTGGTGGCGCTCGGCGGAGGGGCGGTCGTCGCCCCCGAGAACCGCCGCGTGCTCGAGGCCAAAGGCGTGCTGGTCTGGCTCGACGCGTCTCCCGAAACCCTCGCTGCGCGCGTCGGCGACGCTGCGGAGCGACCCCTGCTCGCGGGCCTGGACCGCGCGGGGCGGATCGCGAAGCTCGCGGAGCTCCGTGCCGCGCGCGAGGCGGCGTACGGGAGCGCGGCGCATCGCATCGAGACCGACGGGCGCTCGGTGGACGAGATCTGTGCGCGGATTCGCGCCGCGCTCGAGGGTGCGGCCGAGGCATGACGACGGTGCAGGTCATGCTCGGCGAGCGCAGCTATCCGATCCGGATCCGGCCCGGCTCGCTCGGCGACCTGGGCGAGGCGCTCGCTGGCGAGCTCGATGCTGCACGCGCGGTGGTGATCACCTCGGCGCGTGTTGCCGCGCTGCACGGCGGAGCGCTCGAGACCGGCCTGGCGCGATCGCACGTCGCGTTCGAGCGTGTGATCGTTCCCGAGGGCGAGCGCGCGAAGTCGCTGCGCTGCGCGAGTCGCGTGTACGACGCGCTCGTCGAGTGCGGCGCCACGCGCGCGACCATTCTGATCGGGCTCGGTGGCGGCGCGACCTGCGACCTGGCCGGATTCGTCGCGTCGACCTGGCTCCGGGGCCTGGCGCTGGTGCAGGTGCCGACGACGCTGCTCGCCCAGGTCGATGCGAGCGTCGGCGGCAAGACGGCGCTCAACCACCCGCGCGGGAAGAACCTGATCGGAACCTTCTACCAGCCCCGGATGGTATGGATCGATCCCGACGTGCTCGCCACGCTCCCGCCGCGCGAGCGCCGCGCGGGACTCGCCGAGATCGTCAAGGTCGCGGCCGTCTGGGACGCGGACTTCTTCAAGTGGCTCGAGGAGAACCTCGACGCGATGCTGAACCTCGAACGCGGCGCGCTCGAGGCGGCGATCTCGCGTGCATGCGGCATCAAGGCCGAGATCGTGGGTCTGGACGAGCGCGAGGCGGGCCTGCGCGCCCTGCTCAACTTCGGCCACACGCTGGGCCACGCGGTCGAGCGGGTCGGCGGGTTCCGCCACTTCCGCCACGGAGAGGCAGTCGCGATCGGGATGGCCTTCGCGGCGCAGCTCTCGGAGCGCCGCGGCCTCGCGGCCGCGGGAACCGCCGAGCGCCTCGTCGGCCTGCTCACGCGCGCCGGCCTGCCCACCGTTCGGCCGGATCCGGAGGTGCAGCGGAGCGCTTATCTCCGCGCTATCTCGGTCGATAAGAAGCTCGCGGGCGGGCGGATCGGATTCGTGGCTCTGCGCGAGATCGGACGCGCCGAGCGGATCGAGCTGTCACCCGAAGAGATCCTGGCGGGGGCGCAATGAGCACGGACGAAGCGACGCGGATTCGTGTCGACCTGGCGCGGGGGCACTGGCAGCTCGGCGAGCGGGCCGACGCCGTCGCGTGTCTCGAGCGCGGAGCCGCCGCGTCGCCCCTCCACGACGGGCTGCTGAGCCTGGTCGAGAGCTGCCTCGAAGACCTGGAGGCGGGCGGAGCCGAGGACCTCGCGTTGCGGCTGGCGGCGATCCGCGCGCGCATTCTCGACGCGTCGGATGCGCTCGACGGCTCGCACGTGCCCTCCGCCGTCGCGACCTCCACCGTCGCCCGGCTCCTCGCGGAGCAAGGGCATCCGGAGAAGGCGCTGGCGGTCGCGGACGACGTGCTGCGCCGGAACCCGACCGACGCGAACGCCCTCGCCGTGCGCGCGTCGCTCGAGCGGCCGGCTCCCGCGCCGCCGCGCCGCAAGCAGCACTCGAACGCGCACGTGATCGCCGAGCTGGAGCGCTGGCTCGCGAACCTTCCGAAGCTCTCGCATGGAGGCGCCCGGGCATGACGTTCCGCGAAATCCTGCAGTCGATGGTCGACAAGACGCCCGGCGCCCTCGCGGCGGCGGTGATGGCCGCAGACGGCGTCGCGATCGACGAGTACGCTCGGCCCGGCGCAGAGGTCGATCTGGGCGCGATCGCGATCGAGTTCGGCCGGATCTTCCAGCAATCCCAGAAGGTCGCCGACGCGCTCTACGGGCCGCGCGACGGTGCGCTCGAGGAGCTCCTTCTCGTCACCGGCGGCCACCAGCTCTTCTTCCGCCAGCTCGACGAGGACAGCTTCCTGGTCGTCGCGCTCGATTCGACCGGGATCGTCGGCAAGGTCCGCTATCTGGCGCGGACGCTGTTGCAGGAGATCCGGGAAGCGCTGTAATACGGCCTGGTCATGAAGATCCTGGTCCTGCACGGCCCGAACCTGAATCTGCTCGGCGAGCGTGAGCCCGAGGTCTACGGCCGGACCACACTGGCCGAGATCGACGCGGGACTGCGGGAGCAGGGTGCGAAGCGCGGTGCGACCATCGACTCGTTCCAGTCGAACCACGAGGGCCAGCTGATCGACCGGATCCAGGCGGCGCGCCGCACGCACCGCGGAATCGTCATCAATCCCGGCGGCCTGACACACACCAGTGTGGCCCTGCGCGACGCGCTGGTCGCGAGCGAGCTGCCGGTGATCGAGGTCCACCTGTCGAACATCCACGCGCGCGAGGAGTTCCGGCAGCGCTCGCTGGTCGCGGGCATCGCCGTCGGCCAGATCTCGGGGCTCGGGGCGAAGGGCTACGCGCTCGCGCTCGAGGCGCTGCTCGACCGTCTGGCGTAGATGTCCGCCCGCGGCTGGCGCCTGCTCCTCGACGGTCCGGGATCGGCTGGCTGGAACATGTCGGTCGACGAGGCGCTGCTGGTCGAGGCGCCGGCATCGGGACCCACGCTGCGTCTCTACGGCTGGCGCGCACCCGCGTTGTCGCTCGGCTACCGGCAGGCCGAGCCCGGCTGGCTGTCGCGCAGCGACGCACTTGGCGTCGAGGTCGTCCGGCGGGTGACCGGGGGAGGGACCGTCCTGCACGCGGGCGACCTGACGTACGCGGTGATCGCCCCGCCCGGGACGCCGGAGCTTCCCGACGATCTCGCGGGAAGCTACGCCTGGATCCGCGCGCGCCTTCTCGAAGGTCTGCGGCGCGCGGGCTTCGCGGCCCACGCCGCGCGCGCGCGCAGCGGCGCCGCGCGGCTCGAGCTCTGCTTCGCGGGCGCGACCGGCTTCGAGGTCGAGCTGGACGGGCAGAAGCTGATCGGCAGTGCACAGCGCCGCGCCGCGTCGGGCGTGCTCCAGCACGGCTCGATCCGGATCGCGGACGACTCCGCGCTCTATCGGGCCCTGACGGGTGACTCGCCCGCGCCGGCGCCTCCACGCGGCCTGGATGCCGAAGCCCTCCGACTGGCGCTGGTGTCCAGCTTCGCGTCGGCGCTCGGTCGTTCCCTCGAGGCGGGTGCCCTGACCCCGGTCGAGCGGTCGCGGGCCGAGGCGCGGCTGTCGCAGCGCACGCTCGACCGGCTCTGCGCGCCCGGCTTTCCCTAAGAAGATCCCTCGAAGCCGCCGATAGGGTTGCGTAGC
>CAZMKX010000064.1:0-11354 GCA_964566375.1 uncultured Myxococcales bacterium | reverse complement strand
ACAACGAGAACGTGCCGGGCCACGATCGCAAGCGGAACATGATCTACAACGGCGGCGCGCCGCGGTACCGCAAGACACTCGCGCGCGTGGAGAGCAGCGGCTACACGGGTCTCACGCTGCGGTAACGCGGCCGCGGCGCGTCTCAGTGGTCGCCGCGGGTGCGCAGCCACTCCTCGCGGATGCACGAGAGCAGGAAGACCTCGTAGTCCATCGACAGGCCGAAGACGACCGCGAACATCACGAGCGGGATCGTCGGATCGATGCCGTCGAGCGGCTCGAAGCCGAGCACGCCCGAGAAGTGGCCGTCCTGGAAGACCCAGACCAGGAGCCCGAAGCTCGCGCCGAGCGATGCACGGAGCTCTCACGTCCGGCCTACGCTCGACAGTGTCGGCACTGTGGTCGTTCGCGTGATCCCGCAAGAACGCCTGCGGGCAACAGGACTTGCATGCAGGGCGAGTGACTCTGAACGAGTTCGCGTTCTCATCCGCCGTGTGTGTCACAAGGCCAGTAGCAATTGCTTGTCTTCGATCTTCGTCCGGCGTAGCGTGGCACGCGGAGATGCCGCGAGTACGGCCCCTCCTACTCACCGAAGTGTCGCCAACACGGCAAGACTGCCGCGCGCGCTAGGAGAGCTGCAATGAAGAGCCTACGGAACCTCGCAGTACTGGTCGTTTGTGGCTGCCTGAGCTGGGGCGCCCCCGCCCGAGCTGACGTCGTGACCGATTGGAACGCGATCGCCGCGCAAGCGATCTTCAGTGCCACCCCGCCTCGAGGCGGGGGCTCCTCGTTTCTCGATTTCGCGATGGTGCATCTGGCGATGCACGACGCCATCCAAGCGTTCGAGGGACGCTACGAGCCGTACGGGGCGGCGATCCCGAATGCCGAGGGCTCGGCGGTCGCAGCCGCCGCAGCGGCGGCGCACGGGGTTCTCGTCAATCGCTTCCCGTCCCAGGCAGGAAGTCTCGATGCAGCGCTGCAGAACTATCTCGCAGCGCTCGGGCTCGTCGGGGACGCGGGCCAAGTCGTCGGCGAGGAGGCGGCTGCAGAGATCGTCGCGCTGCGAACGGGAGACGGCAGCTGGCCTTCGAATCCGGAGATCTTCAGCGGCGGCACGGAGCCGGGTGAATGGCGTCCTACACCCCCGGCGTTCGCAGCGATGCAAGTTCCATGGCTCGGAAGCGTCACTCCATTCGCACTCAAGTCCGCCGATCAGCTTCGACCTCCCCCGCCGCCGCAACTGAGCAGCGGCAAGTACGCCCGAGACTACGAAGAGGTGCAGGCCTTGGGCAGAGCCACCGGCAGCTCGCGCACGCAGGAGCAGACCGACCTCGCCCTCTTCTATTCGGTCAACCTGATCGCTCAAGGCCAGCAGACGCTGCGCGGCGTGGCTGTCTCGATCGACGACATCGGAGACACGGGTCGGCTATTCGCCCTCGCCAACATGGCGGCGGCGGACGCCGCCATCGCCGCATGGAACGCCAAGCGGGAGTTTGCCTTCTGGCGGCCGATCACAGCCATCCAAGAAGGCGAGAACGACGGAAACCCGAAGACGGTGGGCGAGCCGACGTGGGCGCCGTTCCTCACCACTCCCGCGTATCCCGAATACACGTCGGGGGCGAACAACTTCACGAGCGCCTTCATGCGGACGCTAGCGCTCTTGCTCGGGAACAGGACGGCGTTCACCGTCACGAGCGGTCCCCCGATCAATCAGACGAAGACGTACGAGCGCTTCTCAGACATGGCACGCGACATGGTCGACGTCCGCATCTACCAGGGACTCCATTTCAGGACAGCCGATGAAGTCGCGCGGATACAAGGAAAGCGCTCGGCCGACTGGGCCTTCAGTCACTTCCTGCGACCCTGTCGGCCTCACTCCGTTCGCCACCGGCGCTGACACGCAAGGCCTGGTATTCGTGGTTCGGAGCTCGCGACGAAACGGCTGTGACTCGCGAGCTCCGAGCCGCCCTCCCGGATGAGAAGATCCGCGGCGGAGATCCAAGGCGGCCCGCCGGTCTCGACTTCAGGTGGGTAGCGACACCAGTCAACGGAGCGCGAGCGCGGGCAGGGTCGTCGACCGGACCTCGACGGCGCACGGGCTGCCCGGCTCGGCGAGAAGGTCTGAGAGCGCGGCGTCGCGAACAGCGCGTAGAGCTGAGCACGCTCCGGCCGGGATGCCCGTGCACGAGATTCCCGTCGGAGTCACGTGGGCCTCCCGTCCGGCGATGGGTCGTGTCTCAGCCACCTCGGCGCCCACCAGTTCCAGTCGCCCAGGAGCTGCATCGTGGCGGGCACGAGCAGCGCGCGGACGAGCGTGACGTCGAGCGCGATCGCGGCGGCCATTCCGACACCGACCTGTTTCACGTAGACGAGCTGGCCGGAGGCGAAGGCGCCGATCACCACCAGGAGGATCAGCGCGGCGCTGGTGATGGTCCGGCCCGTGTGGGCGAGGCCGAAGATCACGCTGGTCCGGTTGTCGCGGGTGCGCAGCCACTCCTCGCGGATGCACGAGAGCAGGAAGACCTCGTAGTCCATCGACAGGCCGAAGACGACCGCGAACATCACGAGCGGGATCGTCGGATCGATGCCGTCGAGCGGCTCGAAGCCGAGCACGCCCGAGAAGTGGCCGTCCTGGAAGACCCAGACCAGGAGCCCGTAGCTCGCCCCGAGCGAGAGCACGTTCATCAGGACCGCCTTGACCGGAACGAAGAGCGAGCGGAACGCGACGAGCAGCATCCCCAGGTTCCACAGCACCACCCCGATCGCGGCCATGCCGCCGTACTCGCGCAGGTCGTGCTTGAGGTCGACCATGAGCGCGGTCGGGCCGCCGATCTTCACGGCCAGGCCCGGGTGGGGAACGTCACGCAGCGCCTCGAGCACCTGCCCCGCCTCGGTCGAGCGCCACGCGTGCGCGCCCGTCGCGACGAGCAGCGACCGGTCGGCGTGGGTCATGCGCGCGAGCAGCGTCGAGGCGGGCTCCGCCGCGGCGGCTCGCGCGAGCGCGTCCGGCGACAGCGCATCCGGGTCGAGATCGTCGAACGGCGAGCGCACGGCGCTGACTCCGTCGACCGCGCGCAGCCGCGCGGCGTAGTCGCGCAGCCGGCGCAGGTTCTCGGGCGCGAGCGGCGCGCCCGCCGTCTCGACGATCACCTGCATCGCGGAGGCGCCTCCGGCGTCGAAGCGCGACGGATCGGCCAAGGCCTCGTCGACGCGCCGCACCTCGGAGCCCTGCGGGAAGATGCGCGCGTCGGGCAGCACGCTGCGCATGCGCAGCGCCGGGCTGGCGGCGACGAGCAGCAGCGCGGCGCAGACGAGCGCCGTCGCGATCGGGTGTCGCATCGAGAGCTCGCCGACGCGGCTCCAGAACGGGCTCGTGCCCCCTCCGTCGGCGGCCACCTTGCTCAGGGATCCGCGATTGATGTTCGGGCCGAGCCAGGCGAGCAGCGCGGGCAGCAGCAGCAGCGCGCCGGCCAGCGCCGTCGCGGTCGCGAGCACGCCCCCGAGCGCGACGCTGCGCAGCAGTCCGACCGAAGAGCCGAGCAGGACCGACAGGCTCACCATCACCGCCAGACCCGAGACGAAGACGGCACGTCCGGCCGTGTCGAGCGTGACGGCCACGGACTCGCGCGGCGCGAGGCCCCGCGCCAGCTCTTCGCGAAAGCGCTGCACCAGGAGCAGCGAGTAGTCGATCGACAGGCCGAGGCCCAGGAACGTGCCGACGCTCAGCGCGAAGATGGCGATCTCGGTGACGTTCGAGCCGAGCCGCACGATCGCCGCGCAGCTCGCGAGCGCGAAGCCGCCGATCGCGATCGGCAGCAGCGCCGCCACGACGCTGCGGAAGAAGATCAACGTCAGCACGGCGGCGATCGGCAGCGCGACCCGCTCCGCCTTCGCGACGTCCTCGCGCGCGATCGCCTGCGCCAGGATCGAGGCGGCGACGTGCCCGCCGATCGCGACCTCGACCTGAGGCGGCGCGGCGCGGAGCTGCGCCTCGATGCGCGGCAGCGTGCGCAGCTTGTCGGCGTTGGTGCCCGAGAGCGAGACGATCACCAGCGCGTCGTGGCCGTCGCGCGAGACGAGACCCGGCTCGGCCGTGTCGAAGAACGACGAGACGCCGACGACGCCTTCGCTCTGCAGGATTGCGTCGGTCAGGTCGAGCACGAACGAGGTAAAGTGGACGTTGCGCACGTCGCGATGCGGATCGCGGTAGAGCACGAGCACGTCGGCCGAGCCGATTCCGAAGTGGTGCTCCGCTTCCTTCACGGCCAGGTCGGACTCGCTGCCGGGCACCTCGAATCCACCCGCGGGCAGGTGATCGGCCGCCGAGGCGCCGTAGTACCCTGCGGCGGCGAGGAGCGCGGCGAAGACCAGGAGGACGGTGCGAGCTCGATCGGCGATCCGGCCGCCGAGCCGCGCCAGAATCGAGTCGACGGAAGCCTGAGAGCGCATCTTCGGTCTCCTGCCGCCGGACGATTCGGCGCTTCTTCGTCCTTCGGGAAGCGCGCTACGCGCCGGCTTCCGCCGCGAATACGCGCGCCTGGAATGCCTCGGTGAAGTACGCGGCGTCCACGTTCTCGGGTCCGACGTAGACCGCGATCAGCGGCATGATCAGCGATGGATCGGCGGCGATGCGCTGCATTGCGCGTCCGCGCCGCTCGAGATCTTCCGGCCCGAAGCGGGCGTTCAAGGTGGTGTCGAACTCGGCGGAGGCCCGCAGGCGGCGCAGACGCTCGCGCCGCTCGTCGGCGTACGGCGCGAAGCGACCGGCGCTCCAGTCGTCGCTCGCGGTGAGGATCTCGCCGACGATGCGCGCGTCGCGCAGCGTGATCGAGAGACCCTGGCCGATGATCGGGTCGTTGTAGCCGGCGGAGTCTCCGACCAGCACGGCGCCCTCGACGTACGGCACGTCGAGCCAGGCGTCCTGGCTCGGATACGAGCGGCACGGCCCGGCGGGTCGCGACTTCGCGATCGCCTCGCTGTGCGGAACGCACGCCATCGCGAACGCCGCGAGCATCTTCTCGGCGCCGCCGGGCCCCGCGAAGCGGCCGCGATCGCGCGCGTCGAAGTCGGCATACAGACGCACCTGACCGCCGCCCTGCGGGAAGATCAGGTAATGGATGTCGCCGACCTTTCCGCCGGCCTGCAGGTCCTCCGGCCAGCCGTCGGCCCCGTCGACGAGCAGGCCGGCGATCAGGTGATCGAGCGGCGCTTCCTGGAGCTCGAGGCCGAGCTGGCGGCGGACCGTCGACGTGCGTCCGTCGGCGCCCACGACCAGCCGCGCGCTCACCGACTTCGCCTCGCCGTCCTCGACGAACGTCACGCCCGGCTGCGCACCCGCGGTCACCTTCACGTCGCTGACGCCGCGCAGGGCGCGCGCCCCCGACTCGACCGCGTGGGCGATCGCTTCGTTCTGCATGACGACGTGCTCGAGACAGAGCGGACCCGGAATGCCGGGCACAAGCGCGTCGATCGGCAGCGTTCGGGCTGCCGCATCGGCGGGCGCCAGGAGCTCGTCGTACTGGATCGAGCGCGACAGGTGGTGGCCGCCCGCGGCCATGAAGCGCTCGTAGAGTCCCAGGCGTCGGAGCTCGACGACGCCCCAGGGGGCCATCCACTCGCCGCGGACGCGGTCTGTGAACTCGGTCTCGCGCTCCAGGATCAGGACGCGCAATCCCGCGCGCGCCAGGAAGCCGCCGAGCGCGGAGCCGCCGATTCCGCCACCCACGATGGCGACGTCCACTTCGTTCACGGGCACACCCTCCGTCTTTGCAGTCCTTAGCGCATACTCCGGATGCCGCCGTATGAGCCCGTCGAACGATATCACTCGCCCGGTCATCGACAGCGTCCTGCACCCGTCGGACCTGTCCCCGGCCAGTCACGTCGCGTTCGCCCACGCGTTGAAGGCGGCACTCGTCGCCCGGTGCGAGCTCGCGGTGCTCCACGTTTCGAGGAGCGCCACGCCCGACTGGACGGACTTCCCCGGCGTACGCGAAACCCTGGAGCGCTGGGGCTTGCTGCCCGAGGGAAGCCCGCGGTCCGCCGTGCCACGGCTGGGCATCGACGTGCGCAAGGTGCTCGCGCAGCACGACGATCCGGTCGAGTCCGTGCTCCACTATCTGGGGACCCACGGGGCCGACCTGATCGTCCTCGCCACGCGCCGCTACGACGGGCGGCCGAGCTGGCTTCGCAAGTCGGTTTCGGAGCCGGTCGCGCGCAAGTCCGGCCAGATGACGATTTTCGTTCCGGAGGGCGTGAACGGGTTCGTGTCGCTCGCGGACGGGTCCGTGTCGCTGCGCAGCGTCCTCGTACCCGTTGCGGACTCACCGAGCGCGCAGCCCGCGATCGACGCGGCGGCGCGGCTCGTGCGCCTCCTCGATCGCCCCGGGGGCGTGTTCACGCTCCTGCACGTCGGAGCGGACGGCTCGATGCCCGCGGTCCGCCGCCCCGCGGTGCCCGGCTGGGAGTGGCGGGAGGCGACGCGGAACGGCGACGTGATCGAGGAGATCCTGACCGCCGCGGCCGAGGTGAATGCCGACCTGATCGCGATGTCCACCGACGGCCGGAACGGCTTTCTCGACGCGCTTCGCGGCAGCCACAGCGAACGCGTGGTGCGCCGCGCGTCGTGTCCGCTCCTGGCCGTTCCCGAGGGTGCCCTCCGCTAGGCGGTCCGGCGCCGGCAACGCGAGCGCGAGTGTGACGCAACGCATGTCGCGTTCGCGGAAAGGATCCGAGACGGAGGCGCTGCGCGTTTGCAAGAAGACGCGACCTCTTGAAGAATGGCGTGAGCACGCGAGGGGAGGTTTCCATGGGCAAGGACCTGAACCAGCTGGCACCGATCACCGCCGACGACGAGGCGCTGCGCAAGGCGCTCAAGGAGGCGCACATCCCCTCCCTGATGGCGGCGCTCGTGCACATCACGGGGAACGTCGACATCATCCGCGGCCCGATCCGTCCGGTGAACGACTTCTTCGGCGACGCGCAAGGCGGGATCCCCGAGGCGCAGCAGGCGGAGATCCGCGAGCTCGCGTTCAACGCGCTGCGCAAGTACCGCGACGGCGGACAGCGCATGCCCGCGCCGCCGCCCGAGAGCCTGGTGCACGAGATGGTGAACTTCGTGATCGGCACCGAGGTCGGTCCGGACTACGCGGAGTTCCTGGTCTCGGAGCTGGCGATGGACAACCGCGATTCGTACGCGGCGCCCGGGCTCGACCAGATCCCCGCGAAGGCGCGCGCCGGCTTCAAGGTCGTGATCATCGGTTCGGGCATGTCGGGACTCCTGGCGGGAATCCGGCTGCAGCAGGCGGGGATTCCGTTCACGATCGTCGAGCGCCACGCGAACGTGGGCGGCACCTGGTACCAGAACACCTACCCGGGCTGCCGCGTCGACAGCCCGAACCACACCTATTCGTACAGCTTCAAGCCCAACGACTGGCCGCAGTACTACTCGAAGCAGGAGGTGCTGCGGAAGTACTTCGACGAGGTCGCGAGCGAGTACGGGCTGCGCGACAGGATCCGCTTCAACACGACGGTCACGGGCGCCCACTGGGACGACGCGCGCGCGCTCTGGCACGTCGAGGTCGAGAGCAAGGACGGCAAGCGCGAGACGCTCGACGCCAACGCCGTGATCACCGCCGTCGGCCAGCTCAACCGGCCGAAGTGGCCCGACATCCCGGGACGCCACCGCTTCAAGGGCGTCTCGTTCCACTCGACCGAGTGGGAGCACGAGCACGACCTGACGGGCAAGAAGATCATCGTGCTCGGTACGGGCGCGAGCGCGTTCCAGTTCGCGCCCGAGATCGCGAAGGTGGCCGAGCGCGTGACGATCTTCCAGCGGACCGCGCCGTGGGTCAGCCCGACGCCCGAGTACCACGACGACGTTCCCGAGGGGAAGCACTGGCTGCTGAACCACGTGCCGTTCTACGCGAAGTGGTACCGCTTCGCGATGTTCTGGCGCATGGCCGAGGGCATCCTCGCCGGCGTGAAGAAGGATCCGAACTGGCCCGATCAGCGGCTCTCGATCAGCGCCCAGAACGACGAGCTGCGCAAGCTGTTCACCGAATCGCTCGCCGAGCTCTGCGGCGACGACAAGGAGCTGCTCGCGAAGGTGACGCCCGACTATCCGCCGGGCGGAAAGCGCATCCTCTTCGACAACGGCAACTGGATCCGCGCGCTGCGCCGGCCGAACGTCGAGCTCGTCACGGATCGCGTGAAGGAGATCACCGAGACCGGTGTCGTCACGGCGAGCGGCAAGCGCTACGACGCCGACGTGCTGATCTACGGCACGGGCTTCCAGGCGAGCAGGTTCCTGATGCCGATGAAGATCACCGGCGCAGAGGGCGTGGACCTGCAGCAGCACTGGAGCGGCGACCCGCGCGCCTATATGGGCATCACGGTTCCCGGCTTCCCGAACCTGTTCATGCTGTACGGCCCGAACACGAACATCGTCGTGAACGGCAGCATCGTCTTCTTCTCGGAGTGCGAGGTCCGCTACATCCTCGGCTGCATCAAGCTCCTGCTCGAGGGCGGCCACGCCGCGCTGGACTGCAAGCGCGACGTCCACGACGCCTACAACCGGAAGATCGACAAGGGCAACCTGATGATGGCGTGGGGCGCCGCGAACGTCCCGACCTGGTACAAGAACGACAAGGGCCGCGTCACGCAGAACTGGCCGTTCACGCTCGTCGAGTACTGGAACCAGACCCGCGTGCCGGATGCGAAGGACTACACCTTCATCGATCGGAGTGCGTGACGCCGGCGCCCCGTCGGATCGTCACAGCACCGGACAGACTCCGCTCTCCTCGAACAGCTTGCCGGTATTGAACGAGATCGTGCACGGGAGACCGTCGTAGTCCAGGTTCCCGTCGCAGGACGCGTCGAACTTGAACTTGTTGTTGCTCACCTTGTAAGACTCGTTCTCCTTGCAGATCATCGTGCCTTCGACGTTGGACTCGCCGATGTCGAGAAGGCGGTAAATGCACTGCTGCTTGAGCTTGTAGTCCGCCTTGTTGCCCGTGAGCGCGCTCTCGCAGCCGAGCTGCGTGGACAAGTCGCAGATCACGAGCGAGTCGCAGTTGCGGATGACGTTGAGCTGCCGGGTGTCCGAGTCGAACGTGAGCGAGTAGTTCGCGACCGACGGATCGGTCGTCGCGACGCCCAGGCACGCGGCGACGACTTCGTCGTTCTTTCCCTTCCCCTTCTCCAGCTTCGTGCCGTCGTCAACGCTCTCGTAGCAGGTGAGCTTCGCCTTCAGGTTCCAGTTCGCCCGCGCGTCCGCGGCAACGAAAGTCAGGAGTCCCACGGCGGTCAGGATTGCGAATGAGCGCATGAAGAACCTCCTTTGACGCTTGGTTACGCCTCCTCGGGCGGCGCTGTCAACGGATTTCCGGTCTTCGGGTCCGGGAGATCCCCGAGACGCGATGCGAGCGACACTGTAATGAGACAAACCGACGCGCCGAGCGTGGCCAGTGCGCTCCGCTCCCCGATCGCATCGGCCAGCAGACCGACGGGAAGCCCCATCAGGCCGAACCCCGCGAAGGCGAGCGTGGAGAGCGAGACGACGCGGCCGAAGAACGCCGGCTCCGTCTCGCGCACGATCACGGCGCCGTTCAGTGACTGGAATCCGCCGCTGCCGACACCGACCAGCGTCATCGCGATCATCAGAGTGAGATAGTCGGGCGCAAGCGCGCTTGCGATGAGCGAGGCACCGAAGAGCAGGCCCATCCCCGAATAGACGCGCAGGGCGTGGCGCGAGTCCGCGAAGTGCGCGACCCCGAGCGAGGCGCCGAGCGCGCCGAGGGCCGAAACACCGAAGAGCGTCCCGACGTCGTGCGCGTCGTGGCCGAGCGCGTGCTCGAGCAGGCCGGGGAGCACCGTCACGTACGGATAGCCGACCATGATCACGGAGACGAAGAAGAGCAGCAGGAGGCGGAGCCGCCGCTGTCCGCGCACGTAGCGCAGACCCGCGCCGATGTCGGCGAACACGTTGGCGTCGCGCGCGCCCGGCCGCACGACCGAGGCCGGCAGGAGCAGGAGGCCAGCGATGGACGCCGCGTACAAGCCGGCCATCGCCAGATAGGCGCCGGTGGCGCCGGCGAAGCTCCAGCCGAGGAAGAAGCCGGCAAGCGAGGGGCCGAGCACCCGCGATGCACTGTGACCGACCTGGGTCAGCGCCAGCGCGTTTCCGCGGCTCTCGGCGGGAACGAGATCGACGGTGAGCGCCTGCCGGGCAGGCCCGAGGAACGCGAACGTCGCACCCATCACGAGCGACCCGAGCGCGAGATACTCGACGCGCACGGTGCCCGTCGCCAGTGCGACCGCGAGGAGCAGGAAGACGGTACAGGTCACCGCCTGCGACGCGGCGATCAGGCGCCGCTTTCGGACACGGTCGGCGACCGCACCGCCAAACGGTCCGAGCAGGAGCATCGCGATCCCCTGCCCCGCGACCACCCAGCCGACCGCGCGATTCGTGTGCGTGAGATCGAACGCGACCACGCTCTGGACGACCGTCGACATGAAGAACGCGAGGAACGAGAGCAGCGTGCTGACCCAGAGCACGCGGAAGGTGCGCAGGCGCAGCGACGCGAAGGTGCCCGCCACTCTCAGGCCTTGGGATCGCGAATCGTGACGGTGCCCTGCGCGATCGCGCACAGGCGTCCCTCGTTCGAGACGTCGATCCGGACGACGGCCTGCGTGCGCGCGAGCGAGACGATCGTCGCGTCCGCGGTGATCGTCCCCGCCGTCACGGGCGCGAGCAGGTTCAGCTTGAACTCGGTCGTCGCCGCCCACTGCCCGCGCTTCATCACCGGATAGCAGACGCAGCCGAGCACGTGGTCGCAGACCGCGGAGATCACGCCGCCGTGCACGTTCTTGAACGGGGTCAGCAGCTCGTCGCGCACGGCCATCTCGGCGCGGAGCGTGCCCGGGCCGATGTCGACGATGCGGACGCCGAGGAACTTCGGCAGCCCCGTGAGCTTGTCGTTCGCGCGGATGAAGCCCGCGGCCACCTGCGCATCGAACCGCTCTGCCAGCGTCTCCGACATCGAGCTCGCTTCTACCATAGAATCGCGTGATGCCGCAGCGTCTGCGCTTCGGGGTCGCCTACGATTTCCGCAATCCGCCCGGATCGGGGATGTCGAACGCGGAGCTCTACGCGCGCGTCCTCGCCCAGGCCGAGCTCGTCGATCGCCTGGGCTACGACCTGATCTGGATCACCGAGCATCACTTCGTCGACGACGGCTACGTGCCATCGTTCGTCGCGGTCGCGGGCGCGATCGCCGCGCGCGCGCTGCGCGTGCGCATCTCGTCGGACATCCTGCTTCTGCCGTTCGCGCATCCGCTGCGGCTGGCCGAGGATCTGG
>CAZMKX010000063.1:0-11381 GCA_964566375.1 uncultured Myxococcales bacterium | reverse complement strand
TTCGCTGGGGAGCGTGAGACGGGGACGAGGGACGTGGCACCGTGGATCGCTTCGCCTGTCTGTTCATCCGGGATCTTCCGCTTGCCGCGGTGCTGCGTGCGGAGCCGGAGCTCGCGGGCAAACCCGTCGCCATCACCGAGCCGAGCGAGCGACGCGGGCGCGCGGCGCAGAGCCCGGCGATCGTCGCGGGGTTCCTGCGCGGGCTGACCGTCGCGCAGGCGCGCGCGACCGAGCCCGACCTGATCGTGCGCGCGTTCTCGCTCGAGGGCATGCGCTCGGCTTCGCTGGCGCTCGTCGACGTGGCGAGCTCGATCGCGCCGCGCGTGATGATCGCGGGGACGGGGCTCGTGTTCATCGACCTGGCCGGCACGCAGGCGCTCTTCCCGAGCGAGCGCGGCCTGCTGACGGCGCTCGAGACGCGGCTCGCGGACGTGGGGCTCGCGGGCATCGGACCGGCAGGCGCGCGGCTCGGCATCGGCCCGACGCGCACGGTCGCGGAGCTGGCCGCGCGCCACCGCGAGGGCGGACGCATCCTGCGCGCGGAGGAAGCCGCGAGCTTCCTGGTGCCGCTTCCGCTCGATTTGCTCGAGCCGCGCGCCGACCTGGCCGATCGGCTGTCGCGCTGGGGCGTGCGCACGCTCGGCAAGCTCGCGCGTCTGCCGCGCGCGTCGCTCGGCGCGCGCCTGGGCGAGGCGGGCGTGCGGCTCGCGCGCCGCGCGAACGGCGAGGACCTGTCACCGTTTCGTGTACACCCGCCGGAGCTGCGCTTCGAGGAGGGCGCGGAGTCGGAGTGGGCGATCGGGAACCTGGAGCAGGTCGCGTTCTTCCTGCGCGCCGTGCTCGACCGCCTGCTGCGCCGCCTGCGCGTGCGCGGCTACGCGCTGCGCCGGCTGCGGCTCGAGCTCGGGCTCGAGAGCGGCGCGCTCTTCACGCGCGAGCTCGGTCTGGCCGCGCCCACGCTCGAGACGAACGTGCTGCTCGCGCTCGTGCGCCTCTCGCTCGAGTCCGACCCGCCGCCCGAAGGCCTGGTCCGCGCGCGCCTGATCGCGACACCGGACAGCGTCGAGACCGCGCAGCTCGACCTGTTCCTGCCGCCGCTGCCCTCCCCCGGCGAGCTCGCCATCACGATCGCGCGCATCGAGTCGCTCTGCGGCCCCGGCCAGGTCGGCGCGCCGAGCGTGCAGGACACGCACCAGCAGGACGCCGCCACGCTTTCCGAATTCCACATCGCCCACGAGCGCCGCCGCGACGCGCCGCCCTCCTACGACCCCGACACCGATCCGCTGTCGCCGCGCGGGGTCATGGCGCTCCGCGCCGTGCGCCCGCCGCGCATCGTCGGCGTCCACGGGGGCGAGCCTCCCGTCTACGTCTCGCTCGTCGCCGACGCGCCGCTCGACACCGAGGGCGGCCGCGTGCGCAACGCCGCCGGGCCGTGGCGGATCTTCGGCGAGTGGTGGGGCGAGACGCGCTTCGCGCGCGATTACTGGGACATCGAGCTCTCCGACGGCGGCGTCTACCGCCTGTACCACAACCTTCCCGACGACTCCTGGTTCGTCGACGGCGTGTACGACTGATGGACGCTCAGACGTACCCGACGTCGGCCTCGTCGTCCCTGCGGCACGTGAGCGCGACCGTGGCGATCAGGATCACTCCGAGCACCGCAGACGAGACGACCGTGCCGAAGCCGAGGCCGCCGATCTCGCCGCCCTTCGTCAACAGGTCTCCGAACGTGGCGCCGAACGGCCGCGTCAGCACGAACGCGATCCAGAACAAGAGAACCCGACTCGCGTTCGTCGTCTTGTACAGGAGCGCGACGACCGCGATCGCGCTCCCGACGAGGGCCGCACCGCCCACGAAACCCAATCCGGAGTCGTCGGCCAGGAAGTCGCCGAACGCCGTGCCCAGCGTGTTCGAGAGGAGGATCGCCGTCCAGTAGAAGCCCTCCGAGCGCCGGGAGTCGATCCTGCTCACCGAGATCGACCCGTCGACGGAGCGCCACGCGAACAGAGTCACGACTAAGCCCGAGATTAGAATCACCGAACCCCACGCGTACCC
Organism: uncultured Myxococcales bacterium; assembly: GCA_964566375.1. Taxonomy (GTDB): domain Bacteria; phylum Myxococcota_A; class UBA9160; order SZUA-336; family SZUA-336; genus VGRW01. Next base: position 9,326 of record CAZMKX010000063.1, on the reverse strand, counting down.
GAGGCCGAGCGTGCGGTCCATGAAGTCCGACATCGTGGTGCCCGCGGTGCTCGTGGACAGGATCACGGACCAGTACACGAGCGGCCTGAAGCGGTCCGCTCTCAGCTGAAGGACCAGCGTCGTTGCGAAGAACCCGAGCAGAATCAGCGTACTCACGGCGTAACCGACATTCAGCGTCATCGACAACAGGTCGCCGGCGGTCTCGCCCAGCGTCGTCGCGCAGATCTTCGTGATCCAGAACATCAGAGTGAGCGGGGCGATCTTGTTCAAGAACCTCTCCTCGCGCGCGGACACAGTATGCGAGCCGCGATCGCAGCCCGCTCACGGGCCTTCTCATCTTCGACGCTGCGAGGCTGGACCTCCGTGACCGCACCCCCCTACGTCGAGCTCGGCGTGCGCAGCGCCTTCAGCTTCCTCGAGTCGAGCTCCGCGCCCGAGGACCTGGTGGCGCGCTCGGCGGAGCTCGGCCACGGCACGCTCGCCCTCGCCGACGTGCACGGCGTGTACGGGCTGCCGCGCTTCGCGCGCGCCGCGCGCGCTTCGGGCGTGAACGCGATCGTCGGCGCGCGCGCGGTCCTGCTCGGCGAAGGCAGGCCACGGATGAAGACCGATCCGTTACCCGACGGCGGGCGCGTGACCCTGCTCGTCAAGTCGAGAACGGGCTACCGCAATCTGTGTCGCCTGCTCACGCTCGGCCACGCGCGCTGCGAGAAGCCGCACAGCCGTGTCACCTGGGAGGAGCTGCGCGCGCACGCGGATGGCCTGGTGGCGATGGTGCGCGAGCCGGCGCTGGCGAAGCCCGTCGGCGAGATCTTCGGTGACGACGCGTACGGCGAGCTCTGGCGCCACCGCGACCCGGACGAGGAGCGCGCGAACCGCCGGCTGCTCGCGACCGGCATCGCGCCGCTCGCGACCGGCGACGTGCGCCACGCGCGCCCGGCGGGCAAGCGCCTGCTCGACGCGTTCACCTGCATCGCGAATTCGGCGAAGCTCGACGACGCCGGGCGCCTGCTGCTCCCCAACGCCGAGCGCCACGTGCACACGCCCGCGGCGGTGGCGAAGCGCTTCGCGGACCTGCCCGAGGCGCTCGCGAACACGCTCGCGGTCGCGGAGCGCTGCGAGTTCCGGCTCGAGGACCTGGGCTACGCGTTCCCCGACTTCCCCCTCTCGCCGGGTGAGACGCTGCCGGGAAAGCTGCGCGAGCTGGCCTTCGCGGGCGCGCGCGAGCGCTACGCCGGAAAGGTCCCCGCGAAGGCGCGCACGCAGCTCGACCACGAGCTCGGCATCATCGGCCGGCTCGCGCTCGAGGGCTACTTCCTGATCGTCTGGGACATCGTGCGCGAGTGCCGCGCGCGCGGGATCCTGTGTCAGGGGCGCGGCTCGGCGGCCAACAGCATCGTGTGTTACGCGCTCGGCATCACCGCGATCGACCCCGTGCGCTACGAGCTGCTCTTCGAGCGCTTCCTCTCCGAGGAGCGCGGCGAGTGGCCCGACATCGACATCGACCTGCCGTCGGGCGAACGCCGCGAGGAGATCCTGCAGTACGTCTACCAGCGCTACGGCCCGAGCGGCGCGGGCATGACCGCGAACGTGATCACCTACCGCGCGAAGAGCGCGGTGCGCGAGATGGGCAAGGTGCTCGGCCTGGCGGCGGAGCAGATCGAGCGGCTCGCGAAGCTGATGTCGCGCCACGAGTTCACCGACGAGCACGACGTGCTCGAGCGGCAGCTTCGCGAATCGGGCGTCCACCCGAACGCGCCGCGCGTGCGCCACCTGGTGCGGCTCGTGCATGAGACGCAGAACCTGCCGCGCCACCTCGGCCAGCACTCCGGCGGCATGGTGATCGCGCGAGGCCGGCTCGACGAGGTCGTGCCGCTCGAGCCCGCGCGTATGCCGGGCCGCGCCGTGATCCAGTGGGACAAGGACGACTGCGCGGATCTCGGCATCATCAAGATCGACCTGCTCGGGCTCGGCATGATGGCGGTGCTCGAGGACGTGATCCCGCTCGTGCGCGCGCACGACGGCGCCGACGTCGAGCTCGCGAAGATTCCGCCCGACGACCCGCTCACCTACCAGATGCTTCAGAAGGCCGACACCGTCGGCGTGTTCCAGGTCGAGAGCCGCGCGCAGATGGCGACGCTGCCGCGCATGAAGCCGACCTCGTTCTACGACCTGGTGGTCGAGGTCGCGATCATCCGCCCCGGCCCCGTCGTCGGCCAGATGGTGCAGCCCTACCTGCAGCGCCGCGCCGGCCGCGAGCCCGTCACCTACGCGCACCCGCTGCTCGAGCCGATCCTCGCACGCACGCTCGGCGTGCCGCTCTTCCAGGAGCAGCTCCTGCGCATGGCCATGACGATCGCCGGCTTCACCGGCGGCCAGGCCGAGGAGCTTCGCCGCGCGATGGGCTTCAAGCGCTCGGTCGACCGCATGGCGTCGATCATCGCGCTGCTCCGCGAGGGCATGACACGAAACGGTGTCTCCGCGCCCGCGCAGGACCAGGTCGTGCAGCAGATCGGCTCGTTCGCGCTGTACGGCTTCCCCGAGAGCCACGCCGCCAGCTTCGCGCTGCTCGCCTACGCGTCGGCGTACATCCGCGCGCACCACCCGGCCTGCTTCCACGCCGCCATGCTCAACAACTGGCCGCTCGGCTTCTACAGCCCCGCCACGCTCGTGCAGGACGCCGCGCGCCACGGCGTGCGCACGCTGCCGATCGACGTGCAGGAGAGCGACTGGCTCTGCTTCGTCACGGACGAAAAACAGGTTCGCTTGGGCCTGCGCTACGTCGATGGCCTGCGCCAGGACGCGGGCGAGCGCGTTGCCGCGCACGCGCCCTACACGTCGCTCGCCGATCTCGCGCAGCGCGCAGGGCTCCACCGCGACGAGCTCGAGAAGCTCGCGTCGGTGGGTGCGTGCGCGGGCCTGGGGCTAGGCCGGCGCGAGGCGCTCTGGCAGGTGTCCGCGCTGCAGGGCGGCCTGCTCGCCGGCGCGAGCTCGACCGCGCCCTCGCCGCTCGACGAGATGACGCGCTTCGAGGCGACCGTCGCCGACTACCGCGGCACCGGCATCACCACCGGCGCGCACCTGATGGCGCACTTCCGCGAGCGCCTGCGCGCGCGCGGCGTGTCGACGTCCGCCGAGCTTCGCGACGCACGCAACGGCGCGTGGGTGCGCATCGCAGGAGCGGTGATCGTGCGCCAGCGCCCCGGCACCGCGAAGGGCTTCCTGTTCATCACGCTCGAGGACGAGACCGGCACGTCCAACGCCATCGTCGTGCCCGACCTGTTCCAGCGCCACCGCGCGCTCGTGCAGACCGCCGGCATCCTGCTGGTCGAGGGGCCGATCCAGAACCAGGACGGCGTGATCCACGTGCGCGCGCGCCGCTTCGAGCGCCTGGACGGGAACGCCATGGAGGGGCTTCTGCCGTCGTCACACGACTTCCGCTAGCGCCATCGAGTACGATCGACGCGTGAGACCGACGACCCCGGAGCTCCTGCGCGGAATCGTGCATACACTGAACACCGTCGTCCTGCCCGACCTGCGCTCGCCCTGGCCGCAGATGGCCACGCTGATGGCGAGCCGCCTGCTCGAGCACCTGATCGCGCGCGAGGAGGGTCTGCCGGCGGCGCTGCACGCGCGCATCCCGAGACTTCGCGCGCTGCTCGCCCGGCTCGCGCCCGCGCTGCCGGTGCTGGCGACGCCGACACACGCCGGTGATGCCGACGTCTCGCTCGAAGCCCTCGTGCGCGAGGACGACGCGCTCCACGCCGCGCTCGAAGAGGTCCTGGCGGGCCCGGCCGCGCGCGAGCCCGGATCGCTCGCCTCAATCGACGCGTTCCTCGCCGACGAGGCGCGCGCCGAGGCGCCGCTCTACGAGCGGCTGGTGAAGGCGTGAGCGCCGACGTCACCGCCGCCGCGCTCGGCGCCGTCGTGAAGGCGCCGGTCGAGAACGTGATCCGCATTCCGGGCGGCTTCTCGAAGGAGACGTTCCTGTTCGACGCGCTGCGCGACGGCGGAGCGCGCGAGCCGCTCGTGCTGCGTCGCGACCTGCCCGCGGGGCCCGCGCAGACCACCGTCGTCGACGAGTTCCGCGTCCTGCGCGCGCTGCACCGTGCGGGCGTGCCCGTGCCCGAGGCGCTCTCCGTCGAGCCCGACGCGTCCGTGCTCGGCCAGCCGTTCCTGATCATGCGCCGCGTCGAGGGCTCGGCAAGCGCGGGCGACAGGCCGCGCGAGGTGGGCCTGGCGCTCGCGCGCCTGCTCGCGCGCCTGCACGCGCTCGACGCCGCGGCGCTCGACGCCGGCTTCGCCGCCCTTCCGCGAAACGCCGCCGAGTGCGCCGACTTCCTGATCGACCACTGGCACGCGATCTGGCTCGAGAAGCGCCTCGAGCCCGCGCCCGTGCTCGCCCGCGCGTTCGCCTGGCTGCGCGCGCACCGACCCGAATCGGTGTCGCGCATCTCGGTCGTCCACACCGACGTCGGCCTGCACAACCTGCTCGTGAAGGACGGCGAGATCCGCGCGCTGCTCGACTGGGAGTTCGCGCGCGTGGGCGATCCCGCCGACGACCTCGGCTACGCGCGCCCGCACGTCGAGAAGCTCCTGCCCTGGGACGAGTTCCTGGCCGAGTACGTGGCTCACGGCGGACCCGCCTACCGCGAGGAGAACGCGCGCTGGTACGAGCTCTGGCGCAGCGTCCGCAACGCCGTCGCGTGCACGGCCGGGCTCGCGGGCTTCGTATCGGGCGAGAACCTGCAGGTGAACCAGGCACTGGTGGGGATCGGCTTGTATCGCCAGCTCTGCGCGGAGATCATCGAGCGCATCCGGAGGGAAGAGTGACCGCGTCGTTCGCAACCGTTCTGCCCGAGGACGACTTCCTGCACCCGGCACCCGAGGGCGCGCCCGCCTCGCTCACCGAGACGAGCTACTTCGGCTTCAACATCCCCGAGCGCAACCTGAACGGAGAGGTGTACGCCTGGTTCCACCCCGCGCTGCGCGTCGTGTCGGCGGGCGTCTTCGTCTGGAGCGGGTTCAAGCGCACCACGCTCGCGGCGGACTACTTCGACTTCCGCACCTATCTGCCCTGGCCGGACGGTGACCTCGGCGACTGCACGCTCGCCAACGGCCTGCGCATCCGCACCGAACGGCCGCTCGAGCGCTGGACCTGCGACTGGCGCGACGCGGCGCGCAACACCGAATTGCGTCTCCAATCGAGCGCGCTCATGCCGCCCGCCGCGCCCGCGCACGGCGGCCACCTGGTCCAGGCCGTGCAGACCTCCGGCGAGCTCGTGCTGCGCGGCGAGAGGATCCCCATCGACGGAACCTTCACGCGCGACCGCTCCTGGGGCGCGCCCCGCCCCGAGGACCCGTTTCCGATCCCGCCGATCGGCTGGATGGCCGGCGTCTTCGGCTCCGACCTGGCCTTCCACGTGAGCGGCTTCGACGACCCCGCGCTCGGCCCCGCCTGGGCCGGCCAGTACGCGATCCCGCGCCCCGGCCAGACGCTCCGCTTCGGCTACGTCTTCCGCGACGGCCAGACCTTCCCGGTCACGCGCATGTCGCGAATCACGGTTCGCGCCGCCGACGGTGTCGAGCCGCGCTCGGTCCGCCTCGAGATCGACGATGCCGGCGGCCGCACGCACGAGATCACCGGCCAGATCACCTCGTGCCTGCCCTGGCACACCTGGCCCAACGTCCTCACCTACTTCTGCCAGACGCGCTGGCTCTGGGACGACCGCTTCGGCTACGGGGACGTGCAGGACATGAACTTCGGGGATCACGTCCGGACGTATTCGAAGAGCTGAGGTCGCGGGTGGCGGTGAGGCTCGGCCTCGGGACTTTCATGCGCGGTGAGTGTGCGACCGGTGAACACCGACGGTGATCATCCCGGCGTCGCGGCGGATGACTCGCCGCTTGTCGACGCCGGACCGTCGGACCCGTCTCCGGTCCTCCCGGCTTTCGTTTGACGTCCCCGGTTGGCTCACCGGAGCACCCGCTCGCTCGCCTCGCGGCAGTTCGCGCGTCAGCCGAAGTCCCCGAGCCTGCGATCGCGCCGCGAGATCGAGCCCTCATGCCTCCTGGCTCGGCTGCGACTGACGGCTTCACAGTTACGCCCGCGCAGCGTCGGTGTCAACCACAACTTCTCGCGCGCAACTTGCGATAATCGCGCACGCGTTCGCAACCGAACCGGAGGGCTCCGCCTTGCAGCGATTCACGATCGAGGTTCCCGACACCGTGCTCACGGATCTCGCGGATCGGCTGGCGCGCACGCGCTTTCCCGATCAGCTCGACGGCGCGGGCTGGGGCTACGGCGCCGAGCTCTCCTACGTGAAGGAGCTCGTCGCGTACTGGCGCTCGAAGTACGACTGGCGCACGCACGAGCGCGCGCTGAACCAGTTCGAGCACTGGAAGACGAAGGTCCGCGACCTCGACGTGCACTTCATCCACCAGCGCTCGAAGGAGCCGAGCGCGATGCCGCTTCTCGTCACGCACGGCTGGCCCGGATCGGTGTACGAGTTCCACAAGATCCTCGGTCCGCTCACCGATCCCGTCGCGCACGGCGGCCGCAAGGAGGACGCCTTCCACGTCGTCTGCCCGTCGATGCCGGGCTACGGCTGGAGCGAAGCGCCCAAGAAGCCCGGCTTCGACATCCGCCAGGTCGCCGAGACGGGAGCCGCGCTGATGGGCAAGCTCGGCTACGCGCGCTACGGCGCGCAGGGCGGTGACTGGGGCGCGATCGCGACGGCGTGGCTCGGCCACGTCGATCCCAAGCACTGCGCGGGCATCCACATGAACATGCTCATCGCGGGTCCGCCGGCCGGCGCCGCGAATCCGATGGAGGGCGTCACGCCCGACGAGCAGAAGTGGCTCGCCGAAGGCGGCGCGTTCATGAAGAACGAGACCGGCTACCAGCAGATCCAGGGTACGAAGCCGCAGACGCTCGGCTACGGGCTGAACGACTCGCCGGCGGGGCTCGCGGCGTGGATCGTCGAGAAGTTCCACGGCTGGAGCGACTGCGGCGGAAACGTCGAGTCGCGCTTCACGAAGGACGAGCTGCTCACGAACATCATGATCTACTGGACCACGCAGTCGATCACGTCTTCTACGCGGCTCTACTGCGAGACCATGCGCTCGGGCCGCTTCGGCGCGGCCGAGGGCCGCATCGAGGTTCCCACCGCGGGGGCGATCTTCGCGAAGGAGATCTACAAGGCGCCGCGCAAGTGGGCCGAGGCCGCCTTCAACCTGAAGCGCTGGTCGGTCTTCCCGAAGGGCGGTCACTTCGCCGCGCTCGAGGAGCCGAAGCTGCTCGTCGACGACGTGCGCGAGTTCTTCCGGGAGCTGCGCTAGATCGACGTGAGCGGAATCGAGCGCGTTCTCGAGATCGCGGCATCGACGCGCGTGCTGCGCGAGCGGCGGCTTGCCGCGCTTGGCTCCGCGCCGGACGCCGCGCTGCTCGGGCGGGAGTTCCTGAACCTGCGCGCGCTCGCGGAGCAGTGCGCGGCGGAGACGGGCGAGGTCGTGCGACGCGTGCTCGACGGCGCGGCGCTCGCGCGCGCGGTCGCGGCCTGCGCGACGCGCAGCAAAGCCTTCGGCCCGCTCGTCGCGGAGCGGCCCGGGCTCGGCGCCGCGCTCGCGAGCACGCTCCGCGACCTGCGAGACGCGGGCCTCGCGCCCTCGGCGCTTCCGGACGAGGTCGCGCCATTGCGCGCGCTCTACACCGATCTGGAACGCGCGCTCGACGCGCTCGCGCGCTCCGGGATGTACGACCGCGTGGGACTCTTCCGGCTCGCCGCGCGCGGCGCGGGCGCGTGGCTCGCGCGCCGCGGATTCACCGCCGTCGAAGTCCACGGCGCTACCGAGCTCGTCGGCTCCGCCGGCGATCTCGTCGACGCGCTGGCGCGCGCGCTGCCCGCCGGCGCGGTGCGCTACCTCCAGCCCGACTGGGGCGACCCGCACGGAGATCGCCTGCGGAGCTCGTGGCCGTGGCCGCGCTACGAGCCCGAGCCGGTCGAGGTGATCGATTCACCCGCGCTCACGCGCGACGGTCCGATTCCCGCGGGCAGGCTCACCGTCCTTCACGCGCGTACCCCGCGCGACGAGCTCGAGCGCGTGGCGCAGGCGGTCCTGCACCTGCTCGAGGCGGGTGTCGCGCCGCGCGAAATCCTGATCGTCGGCCGTTCGCTCGAGCCCTACGCGGCCTGGCTCGCGCCGGTCTTCGACGGCTACGGAATCCCCGTCACCTCGTCGCTCGTCCTGCCCGAGGTTTCCGCGCCGCGCGCGCGCGCCTGGCTCGACCTCGTCCACGTGCTGGCGCGCGACCTCGAGCGCGCGCCGCTCGTGCGCTTCCTCGACGCATCGTGCGAGCGCGACCTCGCGCGGGCGGCGGAGCGCGTCGCGCGGCTCGGCGCCGTCGTGCGCGGCGACGCGGACTGGCGCGCCGCGCTCGAGACCGCCGAGCGGAACGGCGCGGGTGCGGAGCTCGGCCCGCTGCGACGCAAGCTCGCGCGGATCGTTGAGGCGCGAAGCGCGTTCGCGAGCGCGCGGAGCTTCCGCGATGCGTCACGCGTCGTGCTCGGGCTCGGCGCGGATCTCGCGGGCGACGAGGCGCGCGCGGCGCTCGAGGCCGTCGCCCTCCTGGACGAGGTCGACCGCGAGGCGCGCGCGCCCGCGCCGCCGTCGGCGGCCGAGCTCGAATCCGCGCTCGAAGCCGCGCTGCTCGGGCTCGACGCGAGCTGGCACGCCAGGGACGAGGGCGGCGTGCGGGTGCTCGACGCCATCCAGGCGCGCGCCCTGCCCTGCGCGCACCTGTTCCTGATCGGCATGGTGCACGGCGCCTGGCCACGCGAGGTGCGCGAGGATCCCTTCCTGCCGGACCGCCTGCGCGAGACGCTTCGCCAGACTTCGCGCCGTCCGGTTCCCGTGCGCGGCTGGGCGCTTGCCGAGGAGCGGCTCCTGCTCGGCCTTCTGCTCTCGCAGGCGCGCGAGCGCGTGGTCCTCTCCTACGCACAGACCGACGGCGCCGGCCGCACGCTCGCGCCGTCGGGGCTCCTGCGCGAGCTGCCCTTCGTCGAGCGCGGAATCGACGTGGTCCCGCGCGATCCGACACCGGAGAGCGACGCTCATGCGTTCGCGCGCGAAGCGCCGCCGCTCTTCGCCGACGCGCCGGCGATCCTCGAGGCCGGCCGCGCGCTCGTCGCGTACTCGGAATCGACGGCGCCGGGCGACCTCGCCTTCGATGGCGGGGTCGGCGCGCGGGCGCTTGCCCTTCCCGACGCGCTCTCGCCGAGCTTCGTCGACCAGCTCGGCCGCTGTCCGCTGCAGGCGTTCTTCGA
>CAZMKX010000062.1:0-11469 GCA_964566375.1 uncultured Myxococcales bacterium | reverse complement strand
ACGACGTGATCTTCCACAACGTGTTCTCGTACTCGACGCCGAACGACTTCGATCTCGGGCTCTACCCGCGCGGCGACTCGCGCGCCAGGACGTTCCTGTACCCGGGAGTGGTGCGAATCTACTGCTCGATCCACGAGTCGATGAGCGCGACGATCTTCGTCGCGCCGTCGGGTCACTTCGCGGTCGCCTCGCCCGACGGCGACTTCGCGCTGCGCGAGGTTCCGCCCGGGAAGTACCGCCTGCGGACCTGGAACCGGCGCTTGCCGCCGACCTCGCAGCTCGTCGAGGTCGGTGCGAGAGCGCCCGTCGTGACGGAGCTGATCGTCGCTTCGGGCGGAGCCCGCTAGGGCACCATGTCGCTGCGGGGCCGGTTGATCGCGATCCTGTGCGCGACCGCGGCGTTCGCGACGGCGCTCGCGCTCGGCTTCCAGGACCGCACGCTCGCGCGCGACCTCGAGATCGCCGCGTCCGCCCGGCTCGTGCGCGCGTCCATCGCCGCGAACTCGCTCGTCGACGCCCATCTGGCCAGCTTGTCGGAGCGCTACCGCGCCATCTCCGGCACGCCGCAGCTGCGCGCGAATCTCGAGGTCGAGGATCCGCCGACGCTCGCGCACTTCGCCGACGATCTGCGCCGGCGCTCGGGCGCCGCCCGGCTCGTCTTCGTAGACGGTCACGAGCGCTTCGTCGCCGCCTCGGGCGACGAAGCGCTCGACGCGGACCTGATCCACGACACCGCATCGCGTCTGGTCGTGCACGGAGATCGGCTGTATGCCGTCACCAGCGTCGCGATCGGCGCCGAGGATGAGCCGCTGGGGCGGCTCTTCGCCGCGGAGCCGATCCCGGCCGAGACGCTCGCGCGTTGGGGCGAGCTGTGCGGCGCGCGCTTCTCGGTCGCATCCGTCGCGCGCGCCGATGACCCGGACACGCTGATGCTGCCGGTCCGCGCCATCGGCTCTCGCTGGCTCCGGGTCGAGTCGGCGCTCGACGCCGAGCGCGCGGCGCTGAACCGTTCGCGTGCCCTGCTCTTCGCCGCCGGTCTGGTCGCGCTGCTCGGCGCGCTCGCCGCGAGCCTGGTCCTGTCGCGCCGCCTCGTGAGCGCGATGCGCGAGCTGCTCGAGGCCGCGGAGCGGATCGGGCGCGGCGACCTCAGCGCGCGACTCTCGATCCACCGCCGCGACGAAATCGGCGACGTCGCGCGCGCCGTGAACGAGATGGCGGAGCGGCTCGAGAGGAACGCTTCGAGCCTGCGGGAGCAGAACGCGCAGCTCGTCGAGGCCGCGAAGCGGGCAGAGGCCGCGAGCCGCGCGAAGACCGCGTTCCTGGCCAACATGAGTCACGAGATCCGCACACCGATGACCGCGGTTCTCGGCTACACCGATCTGCTGCTCGCCGACTCGGGCGATGCGGAGCAACGCGGGCTCTGGGCGGCGGCCGCGCGCCGAAACGGCGCGCAGCTCCTCGAGCTGATCGACGGCATTCTCGACGTGTCGCGACTCGAGGCCGACCGGCTCGTGATCGAGCCGCGCGCTTGCGCGTTGCGCGAGCTCGTGGAGCCGGTCGTCGCCGCCGCTCGCGAATCGTCCGCCGCGAAAGGGCTCGAGTTCCGCGTCGCGCTCGCAGCGGAGTGTCCGGAGTCGATCGAGACCGATCCCGCGCGGCTGCGCCAGATCCTGTCGAACCTGCTCCGCAACGCGGTGAAGTTCACCGCGCAGGGCTCCGTGCAGCTTCGCGTCGCACGTGTTCCGGGCTCGGATTCGATGCTCTCGTTCGAGGTCGCCGACACCGGAATCGGAATCTCCGCCCAGGACTGCGAGCGGATCTTCGCCCCGTTCGGACAGCTGGACGAGTCCCACACGCGGCGCTTCGGAGGCGCGGGGCTCGGCCTGGCGGTCTCGCGGCGGCTCGCGACACTTCTCGGTGGCACTCTGGTCGTCGAGAGCGAGCCCGGTCGCGGCAGCTGCTTCCGCTTGGAGCTTCCGGCCCCGGCCGTTGCCCTGCCCGCGCCCGGTCCCGGCGTGGCCTCCGCCGCCGCGGCCGCGCGCGAGCCGCGCGGAGTGCCGGCGGGCGCGCCGCGCGTTCTCGTCGCCGAGGACGGCGTGGACAATCAACGCCTGATCCGCGCCTTCCTGCGCGCGGCGCAAGCCGACGTCACCGTGGTCGAGAACGGAGCCCAGGCCCTCGCGAGCGCTCAGGCCGCGCTCGACGCCGGCGCGCCGTACGACCTGCTGTTGATGGACATGCAGATGCCGGTCATGGACGGGTACGAGGCGACGCGGAGGCTGCGGGAGCTCGGCTATGCCGCGCCGATCGTCGCGCTGACCGCGCACGCCATGCGCGGCGATCGCGAGCGCTGCCTCGCGGCGGGCTGCGACGACTACCTGACGAAGCCGATCGATCGCAAGGTCCTGGTGCAGGCGCTCGCGCGCTGCGTGGCGGAGCAGAAGCCGGAGACGGACGAGGCCGCGCGCTAGACTGCCCGGCGTGCGACGCGCCCCGAAGCTCGACCTCGTCATCTTCGACTGCGACGGCGTGCTGGTCGACAGCGAGCCGATCTCGAACCGGGTGCTCGCCGACGCGCTCTCGGAGATCGGGCTTTCGACCACGCCCGAGGAATCCATGCGCGCGTACATGGGCCGCTCGTGGTCGGCCTGCGTCGAGATCTTCGAGGCGCGGCTCGGACGCGCCCTGCCCGACGGCTTCGAGAGCGCCTTCACGCGCCGGCTCGAAGTCGCGTTGCGCGCCGAGCTGAAGCCGGTTCCCGGAATCCACGACGCGCTCGCGCGCATCGCGACACCGAGCTGCATCGCCTCGAGCGGACGCCCCGAGAAGATGCGGATCACGCTCGGGCTGACGGGGCTCTGGCAGCGCTTCGAGGGACGCATCTTCAGCGCCGTCGAGGTCGCGCGCGCCAAGCCGTTCCCCGACCTCTTCCTGCACGCGGCCGCGCGGATGGGCGCAGCGACTCGCGCCTGTGTCGTCGTCGAGGACAGCCCGCGCGGCGTCGAGGCCGGCGTCGCGGCGGGAATGCACGTGCTCGGCTACGCCGGGAGAACGGACGCGCGCGCGCTCGAGGCCGCGGGCGCTGAGGTCTTCTCCGACATGCGCGAGCTGCCGGAGCGGTTGGGCGCCCTGCCCGCGACGCGCGTCAGCGCGACTTGCGACCGGTGAAGACGATCCGGTCGGCCGCCGCGCGCTCCGAACGCACGCGAACCTCGCTGCCCGACACGACGCGGGACGTGTACTCGATGAATCCCTGCGTGGTGAAGCGCGCGACCTCGGGGAAATCGGCGGCCTCGGCGACGAGGATGCGGAAGTCCCCGTGCGACTCGCCGCTCTCGAACGTCCAGCGCGTGAAGTTGTAGATCACCGCGGCCATCGTGGTCGCGATCTTGCCGACGCGTCCGCCCCAGGTGTCCACCGAAGCCTCGAACTGGCGATACAGTCCGATCTTGTGCAGTCGTTCGGCGGAGCGGACGCCGCGCTTGTGAAGGTAGAGCTCCGGGGCGCCATCGGCCTCGAGCTCGATCAGCAGCTCCACCACGCGGCGGTAGGCCGCGATCGGCACCCACGTGCTCGCGGCGAGCGGCTTGTCGAGATAGCGCAGGTCGTCCCGCTCGAGGCGCGCCTCGAGCTCGGCGCGCGGGAGTCGGCCGGAATCCACGTGGACCTTGAGGTCGTCCGCGGCGGTCTGGAAGCCGGTGGCCTTGATCGAGGGCGGGATCGACATCGCGCTTCGCTCCTTCTCTGCTGGACTCGCGTCGGCAGGCTCCGGCTCGCGATTGAGCTTCGAACCCCAGGCGGTGCAGACTCGCGCGATGGCGGACGAGGTCTGGTCGAACTTCTCGGGACGGGTCGCGTTCACGCCGCAGCAGCGCGCGCGGCCGGAGTCGGAGGCGGAGCTCTGCGACGTCGTGCGCCGCGCCTCGGCTTCGGGTCGCGGCCTGCGCGTCTCCGGCACCGGCCACTCGTTCACGCCACTCGTGGAGACGCGCGACGTCCTGGTCTCGCTCGATGGCTTCCAGGGCATCGAGTCCGTCGATCGCGCGACCGGCCGCGCCGTGATCCGCGCGGGCACGAAGCTGCACGCGCTCGGCGAGCCGCTTCTCGCGCAGGGCCTGGCGATGCGGAACCTGGGCGACGTGGACGTTCAGGCGCTGGCCGGCGCGGTCTCGACGGGGACGCACGGCACGGGGCCCACGCTCGCGAACGTCTCCTCGCAGGTCGTCGGCGCACGCCTCGTGCTCGCCTCGGGCGAGATCCTGGCGCTGTCCGCCGACACCGATCCGGATCGGCTCGACGCCGCGCGCGTGTCCCTCGGCCTGCTCGGCGTGTTCTCGACGCTCGAGCTCGCGCTCGTCCCCGCCTACCGCCTGCACGAACGCGTCTGGCGTGGAGACGTCGAGACCTGCCTCGCGGAGCTCGACGCGAACGTCGCCGGTCACCGGCACTTCGAGTTCTGGTGGTATCCGCACCGCGACTTCGCGGAGCAGAAGGCGCTCGCGGTCACGGAGGCGCCGGGCGAGTCGGTCGCGGGGCTGAAGGGACAGCGCATCGACTGGAGCTCGCGCATCCTCCCCTCCGTCCGCGAGCTCCGCTTCAACGAGATGGAGTACTCGATTCCCGCGGCTTCGGGGCCAGCCTGCTTCCGCGAGATCCGCGAGCGCATGCGCACGCGCTGGCCGGACGTGGTGTGGCCGGTCGAGTACCGCACGCTCAAGGCGGACTCCGCCTGGCTCTCGACCGCGCACGCGCGCGACACCGTCACGATCTCGTTGCACCAGGACGCGGCGCTTCCGTGCGACCCGTTCTTCGCCGACTGCGAGGCGATCTTTCGCGCGCACGACGGCCGGCCGCACTGGGGAAAGCTGCACGGGAGGAGCGCGGCGGAGCTCTCCGCGCTCTACCCGAACTGGGAGCGATTCCGGCGGCTTCGCGCGGCGCTCGACCCCGCCGGCACATTCGCCAACGCCTACCTGCGCGCGCTCTTCGGGCTCGCGTAACGAATCGGCCCGCTCGCGCGTGAATAGGTCGAGCGGAATCCTCCGCGCGAAGGAATCGAGATGACGAGCGCTACGCGGGTCGCGGTGGTGGGGGGTGGAATTGCCGGTCTCTCGGCGGCTGCGTTCGCTGCGCGCTCGGGCGCGCAGGTGACGCTCTTCGAGCGCATGTCCGAGCCGGGCGGACGCGCACGCACTCGCGACGATGCGGGCTTCCAGTTCAACATGGGGCCGCACGCGTTGTACCAGGGCGGGCCCGCCATGGAGGCGCTGCGCGAGCTCGACATCGCGCTCGCGGGTGGGACGGCGCCCACCGACGGCGCGCTCGCCTATCGCGCGGGACGCCTGCACGCGCTGCCCGGCGGCCTCGTCTCGCTGCTGACGACGGGTCTCTTGCGCCTGCCCGAGAAGCTCGAGCTCGCGAAGCTGCTCTCGAGCCTGCCGAAGCTCGACACGGCGACGCTCGATGGCGTGACGCTGACGGCGTATCTCGAGCGGAGCATCCGGCACGAGCGCGTTCGCGAGCTGTTCGCCGCGATCGTGCGGCTCACGAGCTACGCGAACGCCCCCGACGCGATGAGCGCAGGCGCGGCGCTCCGGCAGCTGCAGCACGGCCTCGGCCCGGGCGTCCGCTACCTGGACGGCGGCTGGCAGAGCCTGATCGACGCGCTCGCGCGCAGCGGGCGCGACGCGGGCGTCGAAACGCGCACCGGCGTGAGGGTGAGCGCCGTCGAGCACGACGGACGGGTGCGCCGGCTGCGTCTCGCCGACGGCGAGCGATTCGCGTGCGACGCGGTGATCCTCGCGCTCGGCCCAGACGACGCGAGCGCCCTTGTAGACGACGGGAAGAACCCGTTCCTGTCCTCCGCTGCGAGCTCCTGTCTGCCGGTGCGCGCCGCATGCCTCGATCTGGGTCTCGCGCGGTTGCCCCAGCCGGGCCGTGCCTTCGCGCTGGGCATCGACCGGGCGCTGTACTTCTCCGTGCACTCGCTCGCGGCCAAGCTCGCGCCCGAGGGCGCCGCGCTGATCCAGGCCGCGCGCTATCTCGCACCCGGTGAGTCACCGTCTCGCGAAGAGCTCGAGACGGATTTTCATGCGTTGCTCGACCGAGTTCAGCCGGGCTGGCGCGACGTGACGGTCACTTCCCGGCTCATGCGCGACCTGGTCGTCGTACACGACCTGCCGCGCGCGTCACGCGGCGGCATCGCGGGCCGGACGCCGGGCGCGGTCGACGGGATCGCGAACCTCTGGCTCGCGGGCGACTGGGTCGGCCCGAGCGGGATGCTCGCGGACGTGAGCTTCGCGAGCGCGCGCGTCGCCGGGCGCGCGGCCGCGGGCGCGCGCAGGCTCGACGTGGCAGCATGAGTCGAGCCATGGCCCACGCCCGCGCCGCGCAAGCGGACCTCTCGCAGGCCTTCGCCGAGAATCGGCGCTTCCTGTTCGGGCTCTGCTACCGCATGACGGGCAGCGCGGCGGATGCGGAGGATCTGGTTCAGGAGACCTTCGCTCGGGCGCTCGCGAGCCCGCCCGCGCGCGCGGACGAGCCCTGGCGGCCCTGGCTGGTGCGCGTCGCAGTGAACCTGTCGCGCGACGAGCTGCGCCGCCGCAAGCGCCGCGCCTACAAGGGGCCATGGCTGCCCGAGCCGCTCGAGGACGGCGCCCTGATCGACGCGGCGTCCGAGCCCGCGCACGAGCCGCGCGAGACGACCGGGCGGTACGAGCTCGTCGAAAGCGTTTCGTACGCGTTCCTGCTCGCGCTCGAAGCGCTGACGCCGGCGCAGCGCGCGGTGCTCCTGCTTCGCGACGTGCTGGAGTACACGGCCGCCGAAGCCGCCGAGGCGCTCGGGCTCTCGGAGCCGAATGCACGCGTCCTCCACCACCGCGCGCGCAAGGCCATGGCGGCCTACGACGCACGCCGGAACCCGCCCACGCGCGCGGACGCATCGCGGCACCTCGAGGTGATGACCCGCTTCCTGCGCTGCATGGGCACGCAGGACGTTGCCGGCATGGAGTCGCTTCTCGCGGAGGACGTCGTCACGCTGAACGACACCAACGGGCGTTACCCCGCGGCGGGCGTGCCCGTCGTCGGCGCGAACAAGGTCGCACGCTTCCACGCCGGCATCGCCAACCTGCGCGCGCGAATGCCGCGGGTCGAGGTGCGCTGGCTGAACGGCGTGCCCGCCGCCGTCTGCCACTACGATCCGCCGGTCACCGACCGCTTCGCGCCCGCCTTCGTCACGCTGGCCGAGCTCGACGCGAACGGCCTGATCCGCCGGATCTACTCGGTTCTGGCGCCGGCGAAGATCCGGAAGCTCTTCGCGGACGAGAGCGCGGCTCCTGCTGGCGAAGCGCAGCCGAGCCGAGAGCGGGTGGCGCGCGGCCGTCCGCGCGCCGGGTCCCACTGAGGCGTCAGCCCATCGGATACAGGAGATCGCGGCTGACGGCGTCGCAGGCCTTCAGCACGTCCGCGGAGAGCGTGACGTCGGCGGCCTTCAGTGAGTCCTCGAGCTGGTCGACGCGCGTCGCGCCGATGATCGTGGAGCCGACGAAGTCGTGCGCGAGAGACCACGCGATGGCGAGCGTGACGACGGACATTCCCGCGTCTGCCGCGATCTTCGCGAACCGCTCGGTCGAGCCGAGCGTCTTGTCGTTCACGAAACGCCGGGCCATCGCCGCACCCCGGACGGCGTCGCGCCGGTACGCCGAGAAGCGCGCGCCTTCGGGCCAGGCGCCGCCGTTGTACTTGCCCGAGAGGACGCCGCCGGCCAGCGGGCTGTACGGAAGCAGGCTGACCTTCTCGCGCCGGCACACGTTCGCGAGCTCGTCCTCGAAGCGGCGGTTCAACAGCGAGAAGTTGTTCTGGATCGTCTCGTAGCGGCCGACGCCCGTGCGGTCCGACGCCCAGAGGCTCTTCGTCAGCCCGTACGCGCTCTCGTTGCTGCAGCCGACGTAGCGGATCTTGCCGGCCTGCACGGCGCGCTCGAGCGCCTCCATCACGACCTCGTACGGCAGGTCGGGATCGGGCCAGTGCGTCTGGTACAGGTCGATGTAGTCGGTGCCGAGCCGGAGCAGGCTCGCGTCGACCGCGCGCTCGACGTTGTGACGGTCGAGCGCGGTGCGCCCGCCGCGCACGGCGGCGCGGAACCAGCCGCCGCTCGGGCCGGCGATCTTGGTGGCGACGAACACCGTCTCGCGCCGGCCGCGTTTCTCGAGCCAGCGCCCGACGATCTCTTCGCTCTTGCCGGACCAGCGCGGGTCGGGCGGCACGGGGTAGATCTCGGCCACGTCGAAGAAGTCGACGCCAGCGGCATCGGCGCGATCGAGGATCGCGTGGCTCTCCTTCTCGTCGGCCATGCTGCCGAAGGTCATCGTTCCGAGGCAGATCTCGGAGACCGTCAGCCCCGTACGTCCCAGCCTGCGCGATTTCACGTGATCTCCCGCGAAAGGGTCCGCGGGCAGCATACACGAAGGACGGTCACGAGACGCTCGGAACGAGACCGAGCATCACGTGCACGCGCTCCGCGACGAACGCCTTCCATCTCGCGTCACCGACCAGCGATGCGTTCATGGTGTCCATGTGGTTCAGGCCCATGATCAGCGTGGCGTAGAGCTGCGCCGCCAGCTCCGGGTCGATGCTCGCGTCGGCCAGCCCGGCGCGTTGCGCGCTCGCGATGCCGTCGCGGATCTGGCGCTTCAGGTCGTCGTCGAACTCGTCGAGCAGGCGGGCGACGTCGGGGTCGCGGCTCGCGGCCGCGTGCACCTCGAGCGAGAGCTGCCGCGTCGGCTTCAGATCCGGATCCGCGTAGCTCGCGGCGACCTCCGGCAGCGCGAGCGCGTCGATCGCGCCGTGCTCGCGGGCGCGCGCCGAAACCGGCGCCGAGCGCAGCGCCTGACGCACGACCTCGAGCAGGAGAGCGGCCTTGCTGTCGAAGTGGCGGTAGATCGCCCCGGCGGTGATGCCGCTCTGCTCCGCGATCGCGGGCATCGACGCGCTCGCGAAGCCGAGCCCGGCGAAGAGCCGCGCCGCCGCGGCGAGGATCCGGTCGCGCGTGCTGGGGGCATGCCTTCGGGGTTGGGTCTTGCTCATCATGGGACGTCGCCGCGCGGAGGAGGTCGGCGCTTGCAGCATACCCTTCGAGCCCCGTCACGCGCGCGGCCGGCTCAGGACCCCTCGGTGGGCAGGGACTCCGGCGCGGGCAATCCCTTGCGCTGCGCCGGCGCGAGCTGGTTCCACAGCTGGCGATAGGTGAAGCGCGCCTCGCGCAGGACCTCGCGGTCCGTCACTCCCACGCGCGCGCCGTCCGTCACGATCAGGAGCGCACCGCGGGCCAGGTCCGGCAGGCTTCCGCGCTTGGGCATCTCGAATCGCGGCCAGATCTCGAGCAGCGTCGCGCGCAGCTTCGACGGATTCAGAAAGGCGTGGTTCGCGAGCCGGATCGTGCGGCGGTTGTCGATCACGACGAGGTCCGCGCAGGTGATGCCGTCGCAGACCGTCATCGGATCGTGCACGAAGCGGATGTCCGCGGGGAAGGCGAAGCCCGCAGCGGCGAGCTCGGCGACCGCGGACGGAATCTCGGCCGAGCGGTCGACCGGCCTGAAGGCCGCGCAAGCGAGCAGGCCGATACCGACGAGGATCAGGCCCAGACGCTGTGCCGACGCCCGCACGTCAGCGCGAGGTGCGCTCTCCGCCACCGCGACGGCGACGTCGTCTGCGCGGGCGATCCGAGCTTCCGGGGTCGTCGTTCCGCGGCGCGTCGTCGGTCGGCGCGGCATCGCCGCTGCGCTCGCGGCGCTGCGGCGCGGACGCGGCTGCGCGCGCCTCCGGCGCGGGCGTCTCTTCGCGCACGGGCGTCGCGACGTGCTTGTGCTCGAGATACTCGAAGAGCACCGCCGAAAGCAGCCGGCGTCCTTCGGGCGTCGCCGCGAGGGCTTCGACGGTGGCCAGGTGCGTCTCTTCGCGCGCGGGCCGATCGGCCGCCGGGATGTCGCGCAGGTGGTGCTCGATGTTCACCCCCAGCCGGCCGGCCTCGCGTTTGGCGACCTCGGCCTCGGTCGGGAGCTTGCGCTCGGGGATCACGATCCGGTTCACCTTCTGCAGCGAGCGGAAGTTCCCGATGTCGAGCCCCGAGACGAGCGAGATGGCGGTGCCGGACTTGCCCGCGCGACCGGTGCGGCCGGTGCGGTGCGTGTAGACCTCGGGCGTGACCGGCGAGGTGTACGAGAACACGTGCGACAGGTCGCTGATGTCGATGCCGCGCGCCGCGACGTCGGTCGCGACGAGCACGCGAAGCTCGCCGGCCTTGATGCGCTTCATCACCGCTTCGCGCGCGGCCTGCGTCATCTCGCCCTGGATCATGTCGGCGTCGATGTCGTTGCGCTGCAGGAAGCGCGTGACGAAGCGGACGTCGTCGCGCGTGTTGCAGAAGACCAGCGCGGAATCGGGATCCTCGTAGCGGAGGATGCGCAGGAGCGCCTTCTCCTTCTCGTTCGCCGCCACGATGAAGTGCCAGTGCTCGATCTCCTCGGGAGCGCGCACGCCGCCTTCGGTGAGCGAGACGAACTCGGGCTCCGTCAGGAAGACACGCGCGAGCGAGACGACCCGCTGCGGCATGGTGGCCGAGAACAGCCCGGTGACGCGCGTGGCCGGCAGGTACTTCTGCAGCTCGCGCATGTCGGGCCAGAAGCCGAGCGAGAGCAGCTCGTCGGCCTCGTCGAACACCAGCACGCGGAGCTTGTCGAGCTTCAGGTTTCCGGAGCCGAGGTGGTCGAGCAGGCGGCCGGGCGTCGCGACGACGATCTGCGCGCCGCGCGCGAACGCTTCGAGCTGCGGGCCGTACGCGGTGCCACCGTAGACGGCGACCGTCTCGATGCCCATGTACTTGCCCATGAGCTTGATCTCGTTCTCGATCTGCAGCGCGAGCTCGCGCGTGGGCGCGAGCACGAGCACCTGGGGTGCGCGCAGCTTCGGATCGATCATCTCGAGCGACGGCAGCCCGAAGGCGCCGGTCTTTCCGCTCCCGGTCATGGCCTGCGCGATCAGGTCGCGGCCACGCCGCATCACCGGGGTCACGCGCTTCTGCACGGGCATCGGGCCTGCCCAGCCCATCTCGGCCACCGCCCGCTGGATCTCGGGACAGAAGGTTTCGAAACTCGTCAGCTCTTCGGGGAGCGCCGCTTCGGCGCCGGTTTCGGTCATGAGATCGGCTCGATCCTCTCCTGCTCTACGCGCGACAGTGTCGCCTCGACCAGCATCTTCACGTCCAGCCCCTGCTCGATCGCCTCGATCGGCCCGGGCCGCGTCCACGTGGCGGGCTGCCGCGGCATCAGAAAGCTGCAGCAGTCCTCGTCGGGTTCAATCGAGATCTCGTAGGTCCCGATGCGCCTGGCGAGTTGGATGATCTCGCCCTTGTCGCTCCCGACGAGCGGTCGGAGCACCGGCAGGGTAGCCGCCCGGTTGATCGTGTCGAGGTTC
>CAZMKX010000061.1:0-11558 GCA_964566375.1 uncultured Myxococcales bacterium | reverse complement strand
GGAACGGGTACGAGCGCTCGTTCCAGAACGGCAGCGAGCGCTTCTTGCCGTTTCCGACGCAGGGATCGACCAAGATGGAGCGGCCACGGCCCGCGATCACGAACGCCTGCACGCGCATCGAGATCCTCCCGTCGGCGTCGGCGTAGTCGGGAACCAGCCAGGCGTGGCGCGCGATCTCGGCCGTCGTCGCCGCAGGAAACAGGAACTCGGGCGGGATGTGGTCGGTCTGGTCCTCGACGACGCTCGTGATCGTGTAGTCGCCGACGGTCCAGCGCTGCGCGCTCACGGGGCGGGCGTCTTGCACGTCGACTCGACGCGCAGGAACGCGACGAGCTTCCAGATGTCCGTGTCACCGTCGGGCATCACGGTCTTGAAGCCGACCATGCGCGTGCCGGGAACGCCATTCGAGATGATCGCGAAGATCTCCTCGTCGCTCTTGCCGTTCTTCCACTCGCAGTCGAACAGATCCGGCACGTCCCCGCGCGCGCCGGCGTGGAAGCTGTGGCAGTAGGCGCCGCACATGCCGATGAACAGGCCCTTGCCGCGCTTCACCGCGGCGGGGTCCTTCTCGAACGCGACGGCGGGCGACTCCGTCGGCGGTGGCGGCGCGGGCTTCGCGCACGTCACCGCGAAGGCGAGCGCGAAGCCCGCGGCGAGAGCCGCTCCCGGCCGCGTCACTTTACGGAAGCGCGAAGACGAAGAGCATTCCGCCTTCCGGGATGTTCTTCGGTCCGCCCATGAAGGCGTCCAACGCGGCGAAGCTGCCGGAGCCGATGGCGACGTAGGTCTTGCCGTCGATCTGATACGCGACCGGCTGGCTGCGGATGCCGCCGCCCATCTTGAAGCGCCACAGCTCCTTGCCCGTCTTCGCGTCGAACGCGAGCGCGTCGCCGGTCATGTTCCCGGTGAAGACCACGCCGCCCGCGGTGCTGAGCGTCCCGCCGCCGAGCGGGAACGGATCGCGGTAGCGCCACGCCACCTTGCCCGTCGCGACGTCCATCGCCGCGAGCACTCCGTAGGACTTGCCGGATTTCGCGTCGATCGTGTCGGGCAGCCCGCCCAGGTACGGCATGCCCTTCGAGTAGACGGCCACGCCCTTCTGGAAGATCTGGCACGACTCGATCTCGGGAATGAACGCGAGGCCCAGGTCCGGGTTGTACGCGCCGGTCCACGCGCCGTTCATGCCGCCGAGATTGCTCGGGCAGACGCGGTGGGTGGTGTCCTCGGCGGGAAGCGCCTTCGGGTCGACGTTCGGGCGGCCGGTCGTGGGATCGATCGTCGCCCAGTTCACCTGCTCCATGTACGTCGTCGCGCGGATGAACTTCCCGTTCGTGCGATCGATCAGGTAGAAGTAGCCGTTGCGGTTGGCCTGGGCGATCGCCTTCACGGGCTTGCCGTCCACCTTCGTGTCGACCAGGAAGATCTGGGTGTTCCCGTCGTAGTCCCAGACGTCGTGCGGCGTGAACTGGAAATGCCACTTCAGGTTGCCGGTCTTCGGATCGACGGCGAGAAGCGAGTTGGAGTACAGGTTGTCCCCCGCGCGGTCGTCGCCGTTCCAGTCGGGTGACGGATTGCCCGTGGTCCAGAACAGCGTGTCGGTCTCGGCGTCGTAGCCGCCCTGCGTCCACGCCGGGGCGCCGCCGCGCTCCCACGAGTCGCCCGCCCACGTGTCGTTTCCGGGCTCCCCCTTCGCCGGGATCGTGTAGTGACGCCACACGCGCGTGCCGGTCTTCACGTCGTACGCGTCGAAGAAGCCGCGCACCCCGTACTCGCCGCCCGCGATGCCGATGATCGCGAGATCGCCCAGCACGAACGGCGCGGACGTCGCGCTGAATCCGTCCTTGTAATTCGCGAGCTCGACGGTCCACTTGATCTCGCCCGTCTTGCGGTCGAGCGCGACGAGATGCGCGTCGAGCGTCGCCATCAGCACGAGGTCACCCGCGATGCCCACGCCGCGATTCGGCGGGCCGCAGCACAGCCGCAGGTTCTTCGGATTCGGGTGGTCGTAGCGCCAGAGCAGCGCCCCCGTCTTGGCGTCGAGCGCGAAGAGGCGGTTGTACGACGACGTCACGTACATGACGCCGCCATAGATGACGGGGGATGCTTCCATCTGGCCGACCGTTCCGGTCGCGAATGCCCACGCCACCTTCAGGTTCTTCACCGATGCGGGCGTCAGCGTCTTCAGCGGGCTGTGGCGGAAGTTCCGGTAGTCGCCGCCGTAGAGCAGCCAGCGCGACGGATCTTTGGTTCCGGCCGCGAGCAGCTCGGCGGAAACCGGGCCGACCGCCGTACCGACGGGCTTTGCCGCCGGCCAGTGATTGCCCTGATCCGGCAGCGCGATCTCCGCTGCCTGGTCGCCGTCATCTTCTTCGGCGACGACGAACGAGGGCGCGGTCAAGAACACGACGGCGAGCAGAAGGCCGAGCCAGTGAGTCATTCAGAGGGATTCCTTCGGCGGAGTTGCGGGGTAGAACGCAGACAGCTTCGCGAACGCGGCGCGCGAGGCGTCGAGCTTCGGCTTCACCGAGGCGACGACGTCGACGAACATCGCATCCGCCTTCGCGTAGTTGCGCGTCTCGACCATTTCCATGTAGACGGGCGTGGTCGCTTCGAGGCCCTCGCCCTTCGCAAGATCGGCGTGCAGGCTCTGCGCGAGCCACTCGATCTGCCGCAGGTCCTGCAGGACCTGATAGAGAGGCGCCTTGTCCGGCGCCATCGTCCACTGGACGCTCTGCTTGGCCGCCTCGCGAAGCCCCGAGACCGCACTCTCGAACTCGGCCGCGACGGCGGTCACCTTGGCCTGGTCCCACTTCTCGGTCTGAGCGCTCGCACCCGACGCGACCAGAAGCGCAAACGCGGCAACGAAGCCGACGATCAAGCGTCCCATGCGGACATCCTCCCTGCCTTGCCCACGGCGGGTGCAGCATTGCACGGCGCGCGAAGGGCTGTCGACTGCAACGAGAAGCCCGCGCTACAGTGCTCGCGCTCGAGGGTTCGCGCGTCCGCGAACGGGAGAAGCGATGGATCGGTCGATGGCGCAGCGCACGATTGCGGCGCTGCTGGTTTTGGTGGTGCTCTCGGGCTGTGCGCAGCTTCAATCGGCGGAGCAGGGCGTCGAGAACAACCCGAAGGCGGTGCTCGGCACGGTGATCGGCGCCGGAGCGGGCGCTCTGATCGCGGGCGCCCTGGGCGGCAAGGGCTACGCGGTCGTGGGCGCCGCGCTGGCCGGCGCGCTGGTCGGTGGCTACGTCGGCAACCGCCTCGACACGAAGGACAAGCAGATGGCCGCGCAGGCCGCGACCCTGGCCTTCGAGAACAATCGCTCCGGCCAGCCGTCCGTGTGGAACAACCCCGATTCGGGCAACCGCGGCTCGATCACCCCGACCAAGACCTATCAGCTGGCGACCGGGCAGTACTGTCGCATGTACACCCAGGACGTCTGGATCGGCGGCGAGAAGCAACAGACGTCGGGCACGGCCTGCCGGCAAGCCGACGGCTCGTGGCAGATCCAGAACTCGTGAGCGCGAAGGAGCGGATCATGAAGCGAAGTGCAGCCGGGATCGCGTTCGCGCTGTTCGTCTCCACCGCGACGTTCGTCGCCGCACAGCAGGCGCCCGCCTACGACGTCAAAGCGGCGTTCGTCGAGGCGGACCGCAACGGCGACGGCTCGATCGAGATCGACGAATTCTACGAGCGGCTCGTCGACGTGTTCTTCCTGGGCGACACCGACAAGGACGGCTTCCTCACCGAGGACGAGTTCGTGAAGGTCGTCGTGCTGAAGGAGGACTTCACCGAGATCGACAAGAGCCACGAGGGGAAAGTGGATCGGAAGGAATTCATCTCCGCCCGTCTGCCGCTCTTCCTCGTGATCGACACCGATGACGACGGCTCGCTGTCGCTGACCGAAGTGACGGCGGCGTACGAAGGCAAGGTCGCGAAATGAAGGGCCGCGGGATTCGCCTCGCGCTCGTCCTCGCCGCGGCGGGCGCGCTCGCCTGCCAGACGGCCTACAACAACGCCTACAACAAGCAGTACGAAGAGCTCTCGCAGCAGCAGCAGCAGCAGCAGGCGATGGACGCGGCGGCGCACGCCGAGGCGCAGAAGTACGCGGCGATCGTGTACTTCCAGACCGGCAGCTTCGTGCTCGATGCCGAGGCGCAGCAGCAGCTGCGCTGGTTCGCCGGGAAGATGGCGCCGTATCCGCAAGCGCGCTTCGCGGTGCAGGGCTTCGCCGACTCGACCGGCGCGGAGCTCACCAACCAGATGATCTCGTCGCAGCGCGCGCAGGCGTGCGCGGACTATCTGGCCTCGCTCGGGATCGCACCGGCGCGAATGCAGGTGATGGGCTTCTCCACCTCGTCGCCGGCGGCGTCGAACGCGAGCGCGCAGGGCCGCAAGAGCAACCGGCGCGTCGAGATCACGGTCCTTTGAGCGCGGCCTCGATGCGCGCGAGCAGCTCGCGCGCGGCCGGCTGATCGGGCGCGAGCGCGACGAGCTCCTTCGCGAGCGGAAGCGCGCGCTGCCAGTCCTCACCCTGCACGTACTCCAGCGCGAGCGCGTGCACGATCTGCGGGTCGCGCGGCTCGAGCGAGTAGGCGGTACGCAGCGCAGCCGCGCCCTCGCTGCGCTTGCCGATCCGCAGCAGCGCGAGCCCGTGGTTGTAGTGCACGCGTCCGCGCGTGGGCATGAGCTCGGCGGCGCGGCCGAGCTCGCTCGCGGCGGGCTCGAGCTTCCCGTCCTCGGCGAGCAGGAGCCCGAGCGAGAAGTGCAGCTCGCCCTGCGCGGGCGTGAGCGCGATCGCGTCGCGCAAGACCGTCTCGGCGTCGGCGTTGCGCCCTACCTTATTGAGCAAAGTCGCCAGGTTGAAGCTCGCCGGCAGGAAGGCCGGGTCCATCCGCAGCGCGATTCGGTATTCAGCCTCGGCGCGCGTGTCCTCGCCGCGATTCGCGTAGACGATGCCCAGGCTCAGGTGCGCGCCGGGCAGGTCGTTCTGGACGCGCTGCGCCGCCTCGAACTCGCGCAGGCCCGACGCGAGCCGCTCGCGTGCGTTCGCCGGAACCCGATCCGCGGGCACGACCGAGAGCACGCGCGCCGCCTCGATGCGCACTCCGAGCACGGGATCCGACAGCAGCGGCTCGGCGACCTGAAGCCGCGCCTCGGCGGGCAGCGCGTCGCAGGCGCCCGCGGCGGCACTGCGCAGCCACGGATCCTCGTCCTTCGCCGCGTGAACGAGTACGGGTGCGATCTGCGCTCCAGCTGGCTCGAGCAGCGCGAGCGCGGTCGCGCGCACGATCACGGGTTGCTCGGGATCGACCGCCAGCTCCATCAGGCCCGGGATCGAGCTCGCGTCGCCGTTTCGCGCGGCGGCGATCGTGTCCGCGAAGTGCGGCCCCGAGCGCGCGGCGTCTCCGTACCACGTCGCCACCTGGTGCTCGGCCCATTCCGGCTTCCGGTCCGCGTGGCAGCCGTTGCACGCGTTCGGCGTGCCGAGCCGGACCGACAGATCCGGGCGCGGCACGCGGATCGAGTGGTCCTGGCGCGGATCGACGACCATGTAGTTCTTCGTCGGCATGTGACAGCCGACGCACGACGCGCCTGTCGAGCCCTGCGCGTGGTGGTGGTGCTCGGGCGAGTCGTAGACCTTCGCGGTGAGCGACGGGAAGCGCGGGTCCGTCTCCGGCGAGTGACAGCGCACGCACAGCGCATTGCCCTCGGCCTCGAGCTTGCCGCTGTGCGCGTCGTGGCAGTCGGTGCAGCGCACTCCTTTCGCGTACATCTTGCTCTGCAGGAACGAGCCGTACTCGTAGACCTCGCCGTCGATCTGGCCGTCGGCGTGGTAGAGCCCGACGTCGAGCGCGGCAGGCAGGAAGCCGTCGATGAACGGGCGGCCGTAGGGGATGTCCTGGCGGATCTGCGCGCGCCGGGCGTGGCAGGGCGCGCAGCTCTCGACCTGGCGGCGCGAATCGGCGGACTTCAGGTCGATCTGCAGCCCGTCACCGTACGGTGTCGCGCCGCCGGCCTTCGCGCCCCCGCGCGCCCAGTCGACGTGCGCCGAGCCCGGGCCGTGGCAGGCCTGACAGCCGACGTCGATCTCGGCCCAGGTCGTCCGATACGAATCGCTCGCCAGGTCGTAGCCGCGCTTCACGCCCGTCGAGTGGCAGTCCGCGCACATCGCGTTCCAGCGCTGGTAGCGCGACGTCCAGTGCAGCGAGTCGTTCGCGGCCACCTCGGCCTGGGTGTAGAGCGGGAACCAGCGCCGCTTTCCGGTGTCCCAGGCGGTCGTGAAGCCCTGCAGCTTCCCTCCCGGGAGCTCGACGAGCATCTGCTGCAGCGGCGCGACGCCGAAGGTGTAGGGCGCGGGGAAGTCGCCGCGCTTCCCGTCCGGACCGTCCGCGCGCACGACGTACTTCCCGTCGATCCGGGCGAAGTCGGGATTCGCGCCCGAGAAATCGCCGAGCACCGCGTTCGGGTCCGCAATCTCCATCGCGCGGTCGTGGTGCGATCCGGTCCACGCGGCCTTCTGCGCGAAATGACACTCCGCGCAGACCGCATCTGCGACGAACTGTGGCGGTCCGGCGGTGGGCGCGGGAACCGCGGTCGGAGTCTTCACCGAATCTTCACGACCGCATGCGACGAGCAGCGCGAGCACGAGGGCGAACGAGCGGCTGCGGGTGCTCACCGGATGCTTCATACCGGCCGCATCTCGGGCGGTCAATCGGAACCGGCGAACGGTTGCCAGCGCCGCCACCCGGTGTGATACGTTTCGCTCGCCGATGCCTCGGTGGGAGTCGAAAATGGGCTTTCAAGTTCGGTCGTCGAAGCTCGTCGCAATCGCCGCCGCGTTCGCGCTGCTTCCCGGCTGCGCGCACGAGTACAAGGAGAACCTGGAGGCGACCAAGCAGCCGATCAACTGCGCGACCGCCGAGGGCGATCTGCGCACGCTCGCGGCCGAAAAGGCCAACCTGGCCGAGCAGATCGCCATGGGCGTGACCGCGATCGTTCCGGCGGGGCTGGTGATCGGCGTCGTGACGATGACCGAGGGCACCAAGTTCAAGGTCGCCACCGGCGAGTACAACAAGATGATCGACGCGCGAATCGCCGAGATCAAATCCACCTGTGGAGTGCAGTAGCCATGTCGAAGTCGCTCGTTCAACGGCTCGGAGCTCTCGTCGCGGCCGCGTTCCTGTGCGCGAACTTCGCGTCCGCGCAAACGGTGAAGAAGGAGACCGCGGACTTCCTGATGACGGGAGAGATCACCGCGATCGACACGACCGCGAAGACGATCACACTGAAGGGCGCGAACGGGGAGAGCGGCACGTTCGTCGTGAACGACGCGACCACGATCATGAACGGGAATGCGAAGATCGCTCTGTCCGCGCTTCAGAAAGGATCGCGCGTCGCTCTCAACGGCGACAACCCGGGCGACAAGAAGATCGCGACCTACATCGAGGTCGTCGAAGGCCCCGAGAAGAAGTAGCGAGGAGACGAGCATGAAGCGCACGCCTCTCTGGTTCCTGGTTCCGGTACTCGCCTTGGCGCTCGGCGCGAATGCGGAGGCGAAGAAGGTGAACGCGATGACGATCACCTGCGAAGAGTTCGCCGCGCAGACGCCCGAGGCGCAGAAGCGCATCGTCGCGTTCGCGGATGGCTACTCGAAGAAGGGCGTCTCCGAAGAGGCCGTGGGCGAGGTCGACGTGAAGCGCGTGCTCGACGTCGCCGTGATCGGCTGCGTCGAAACGCCGAAGGCGAGCTGGTGGGACAAGGTCAAGGCCAAGCTTCCGTTCGGCAGCAAGAAGGTGAAGCCGCTCGAGATGACCTGCGACGAGTTCCTCGCGCTCGACAAGGACGTGCAGCCCGAGGTTGCGTACTTCCTGGACGGCTACAACCGCAAGGACAAGACGGACGTCGCCGTCGCGGGCGAGGTCGACCTCGAGCGCGACACGGCGGTCTTCGTCGAGATCTGCAAGCCGGCGCCGAAGGAATCGCTCTGGGCGAAGATCAAGTCGAAGCTCTAGGCGGGCGGAGGTCCGGGCTCCCGAGTTGACGGCTCTCCGGGGCCGCCCAATGATGGGCAGGCAGTGAGCGCCCCCCGATCGCGGCTCCAGAGATCGCTCGCGCGCCTCGACGCGGCGCGCGCGGCGGTGCTTCTCCTGGGTCTCGTCGGCTCGGCGTTCTCGAGCGCCGCGGCCGCACCAGATTCCCGGAACGTGCTCGTGCTGTACTCGAACAGCCGGATCCTGCCCGCGAATCTCGAGGCCGACTCGGCGCTTCGCGCAGCCGTCACGGGCTCCGCGAGTCAGCGGCTCGAGTTCTACGACGAGTACCTCGACGTCCCGCGCTTCGGTGGCGACGCCTACGTCGGAACGGTCGCCCGATACCTGCGCGAGAAATACGCCCAGCAACCGCCGGCCGCGATCGTGACCGGCGGAAACGATGCCCTCGCGTTCGTCGTCAGCCACCGCGCGAAGCTCTTTCCGGGTGTGCCGGTGGTCTTCCTGGGGGCGACACCGGAGTTCGTGCACACGCTCGGCCCGTTGACCGCTGACGTCGTCGGCGTTTTGGTCGAGTACGACTACGTCGGCACGATCGAGCTCGCGCTCCGGTGGCACCCGCAGGCGACGAGGCTCGTGCTGGTGACGGGGGCCAACGCGAAGGATCGATTCTCGGAGGCGCGCTCGCGCCGGGAGTTCGGCCGCTTCGAGCCCCGGGTGAAGCTCGAGTTTCTCGCCGGCCTGCCCACGTCCGATCTTCAGCAGCGACTGCACTCGCTCGGCCGCGAGAGCGTGGTGTTCACGCCCGGCTTCTTCGAGGACGGCGCCGGCAGGAGGTACCTTCCGCGAGAAGCCGCCGAGCTCGTCGCCGCCGCGTCGCCCGCGCCCGTCTACGCGCCGTTCGACACGTTCATCGGCACGGGGATCGTCGGCGGCCGCATGCCGAGCTACGCTGCGATCGGGACGCGCGGCGGTGCGATCGTGAACGCCCTCCTCGGCGGTGCGGCGCCGGCATCGCTGCAGCCGCCCTCGCTCGCCGAGACCCGGCCGAACGTCGACTGGCGACAGGCGCGGCGATTCGGAATTCCCGAGAGCGCCTTCCCGGCCGATACCGTCGTCCACTTCAAGCAGCCGACGTTCTGGGAAGCGTATCGGAACATCGTGCTCGGCGGAGCCACCGTGATCCTCGTGCAGGCGGCCCTGATCGGCGCGTTGCTCTTGGAGCGCCGAAGACGCCGGCTGACCGCGACGGCGCTCGCCACGAGCGAGCGGAACATGAGTCTCGCTGCCCGGGCGGCGCAGCTCTCGACCTGGGACTGGGCGGAATCGGATCGACTGCTCGCTGCCGCCGATCCCGCCGACCGCGCACACGTCGAGAGATCGGCGCTCGAGGCGATCGCCGACGGCAGGGAGCTGAATCTCGAGTACCGCGTGCTCGGTTCCGCCGGCGAGGTGCGCTGGCTGGCGGTCTCCGCGCGTCCGGCGGACGGCGAACGGGGCCGCCTCCTCGGCGTCGCGCGCGACGTCACCGACCGCAAGCTTGCCGACCTGCAGAGCGCGCGCGACCGGAGCGCGCTGCAGCACATGGCTCGAGTCTCGACGCTCGGGCAGCTCTCCGCGTCGATCGCGCATCAGTTGAACCAGCCGCTCGCCGCGATTCTCGGCAACGCGGAAGCGGCGCGAGCGCTGCTCGATCGCGAGCCCGTGGACCTCTCGGAGCTGCGCGACATCTGCGGGGACATCGTGACCGAGAATCACCGCGCAGCGGAGGTGATCCGGCGCCTCGGTGCGCTCTTTCGCCGGGGCGAGCCCGAGAGAAAGCCGCTCGACGTAAACGAGCTCGTGCTCGAGACGCTCGAGCTCGCGCGCACGGACCTCCTCATGCGCCACGTCAACGCTTCCGCCGATCTCACGCCCGGCGTCCCGGTGATCGAGGGCGACCGCGTTCAGCTGCAGCAGGTCCTGTTGAACCTGGTCGTCAACGCCGCCGACGCGATGTCGGAGGCGCCCGAGAAGGAGCGGGAGCTCGTCGTCCACAGCGAGCAGAAGGGGGCGTACATACACATCCGCGTGACGGACCGGGGGCCGGGGATCGCGGCGGAGAATCTGCCGAGGATCTTCGATCCCTTCTGGAGCTCGAAAATGGGCGGCATGGGAATCGGCCTCGCCATCTGCCGCTCGATCGCAGAAGCTCATGGCGGAAGCCTGACCGCGACGAACCGTCCGGGCGGAGGCGCGGAGTTTTGCCTGGCGCTGAGCGCATGCGAGATGTCGTGACGGAGCCCGCACGCCTGCCGACCCTCTGCGTCGTCGACGACGACAGCGCGGTGCGCAAGTCGCTCGCGCGCGTGCTCCGCGCGTACTGCTTCGCGGTCGAGGTCGCCGACTCGGCCGAGGCGTTCCTCGCGCGGTCCGACGCGGATCCGCCCGCGTGTCTGATCCTCGACGTGAACCTTCCGGAGCTCGACGGACTCGAGCTCCAGCACCGCCTGGCCGAAGACGGTCGAAGCGTTCCGATCGTCTTTCTCACGGGTCACGGCGACATTCCGACGTCGGTGCGGGCGATCAAGAACGGCGCGGTCGACTTCCTGACCAAGCCGGTCGCCGCCGAGGTTCTGGTTGCAGCGGTTCGCTCCGCGATCGAGAACGACGCGTCCGCGCGCCGGGCGCGCAGCGAGAGCGCGGAGCTTCGCCGTCGCTTCGAAAGCCTCTCTGCGCGCGAACGGGAGGTGCTCGCAGGGCTGGCCGCGGGAAAGCTCAACAAGCAGGTCGCCGCCGACCTCGGAATCGCCGAGCAGACCGTGAAGTTCCACCGCGCGCGAATCATGGAGCGCATGCAGGCGAAGTCCGCGGCGGAGCTGATGCTGTTCGCAGCCAGGCTCTCCGTCCGCTGAACGGCCCACGCGACTGGACCAAGGTTCAGTTCCGGATCGACCGGACCAGGCATACGCTCTCGTGCCTGGGAGCCGGTTCAGTGGTGCACGCCAGTCCAGTGATCGCGGTCGTCGACGACGAAGAACCCGTGCGGGTTGCCCTCGGACGCATCGTGCGACTGGCTGGCTACGAGGTGATCGCCTTCTCTTCGGGCGAGGACTTCCTCGCGTCGTTGTCCGATCGACGGCCCGACTGCGTGATTCTCGACCTGCACATGCCGAGGCTCTCGGGTCTCGAGGTGCAGCAGCGCCTGCGCGCGGGAGACGTCGAGCTGCCCGTGGTCATGATCACGGCGAGCGACGACGTCGCGCTCGGCCGGATCGCACGCGATGCGGGCGCAGAGCGACTGCTGCGAAAACCGTTCTCGAGCTCGGATCTGCTCGATGCGATCGATGCCGCGCTGCGCTGCAACTGAACCAAGGTCTAGTCGTTGCCCGAGTCAGCGCCGGATACTCTCGGAAGCGATCGAACCCACTCTCGACTCGGAGGCTTCGCATGCACGTGTTCAGGCCCCTCTCGGGTGTCGCAGCCGCGCTTCTGGCGGCGCTCTTGGTCGCCATGCCGGCTCGTGCGCAGACTTCATCCACCGCGCCCAGCCCGAAGCCGAACATCCTGTTCATCATGGGCGACGAC
>CAZMKX010000060.1:0-11649 GCA_964566375.1 uncultured Myxococcales bacterium | reverse complement strand
CTGCCGCGCGCGAAGGCGCTGATGATGCTGGGCGAGCGCATCTCCGCCGAGCAGGCGCTCGCATTCGGCCTGATCTGGGCGGTGCACGAGCCCGATCGGCTGCAGCCGGAGGCGGAGGCGCTGGCCGCGAAGCTCGCCGCCATGCCCACCTACGCGCTCGGGCTGATCAAGCGCGCGACCAACGCCTCCCTCGACGGCAGCCTGGACGCGCAGCTCGATCTCGAGCGCGACCTGCAGGCGCTTGCCGGGAAGTCGCACGATTACGCCGAGGGCGTGAAGGCGTTTCAGGAGAAGCGCAAGCCGAAGTTCCTCGGCCGCTGACGCGCGCGCAGCGCCTCAGTCGGCAGAGGCCGGCGTCTGGCAGCGGGGCGGGATCGCTGCGTCGCGCAGGTGGATCTCCGCGTCGGCGAGCTTCTCGTGCGCGACCTCGAGGGCCTTCTCGCTGCGCGCGATCTCTTTGTCGCGGTCGAACGTCGAAGCGCGGCAGTCGGGATCCGGGCCCGCGTCGTCCTTGGCCACGCACTCCGTGCGCGCATACGCCACGTCGCTCGCCTCGAGGTCTTCGATCCGTCTCTCGAGGCGGGCGATCTCGCGCTCGGCCTCGACGAGCTCCGAGGCGGCGGCGCGTGCCGCCTGGGTGTGGACCGCGCAGGGCGTCTCCGTCGGTCCGACGGGCGAGCCCGTCCGCGGCGCTGCGGGCGGAGTCATCTGCGGGACTCCGGGCGCGACGGGCGAGGGCTGCGACGTCGGCGCTGCGGGCTTGCCCGGTACGTAGGGGACCGCGCTCGCGCCCGCGGGCGGGCTCGGGCCGATCGAGACGACGCCGTCCGCGTCGACCCACTGATACAGGTCGACGGCGCGCGCGGACGCCGGAGAGAGCGCGAGCACGAGTGCAAACGCCGCCGTGCGCAGGAAGGACGCAGACGTGCGGGACATCGCTGCCTGATTCGTCCCCGTGACCGCGCGACTTGAGCCGCTCAGCGCAGGCCGCGTCGCTCGCGCTCGCGCGCCAGCCGGACGGTATCGGAGCTCTTCGGCGCGGAGCGCGCCTCGGGCGCGAGCTTGCCCGCGCTGTCGAGGAACATCTTCGTGCCGTCGTAAGTGATCCACTTCACGGGCTCGACTTCGAGCACGATGCGCAGCGGTGAGTCGAGGAACTTCGCGAACGCCTCGGCCGCCGCGGGCGCCGGGTAGAGGTGGCGCGCGAAGGCGGGATAGAACCAGCGCTTGGTCTCCGCGTCCTCACGCACGCTGCAGCGGCCCTTGGCGGTGATGCTCTTGCCGGCACCGAGCTTCGTGCCCGTGCTCGTCACCACGATCGAGACGCGCGGGTCGCGCTGCACGGCCTCGATGCGGTGGCGGTGCGCGCCTGCGGTCAGCCAGAATCGCCCGTCCTGCCAGAGGTACGACATGATCACGCCCATCGGCCAGCCGTCGCGGGTCGACCAGTTGAACGTGCACTCCACGTGGGTGCGCAGGAGCTCCTCGCGCGCGGCGTCGTCCAGGGCGTACACCGAGACCTGCTCGTAGTCGTGAACGCGTTCGGTCATGGGTGGAGCGTATCACCCGGGCGCAGCCCGGGGGGTCAGCGGACCATGCGCCAGCAGTAGCGCGTGCGCGGATCGGGGAAGTCCTCGGGCAGCGTCGCGCGCGAGACGTCCTCGACCGCCGACGCCTCGAGCGCCGGGAGATCGATCTTGAAGCGCCGGAAGTTCGTCGAGAACCACAGCACACCCCCGGGCACGAGCCGGCGCAGCGTGGCGTTCACGAGCTTCGCGTGGTCGCGCTGCAGGTCGAGCTCGCCGCGCATCTTCTTGCTGTTCGAGAACGTCGGCGGGTCGAGCACGGCGAGGTCGTACGGGCCCGAGCCGCGTTCCAGGAACTCGAGTGCATCCGCGCGAACGAGCTCGTGCTCGGGCCCGTCGAAACCGTTCAGGCGCAGATTCTCGCCCGCCCAGTCGAGATAGGTCTTGGACAGGTCGACGCTCGTCGTCGCGAGCGCGCCGCCCGCGGCCGCATGGACGGTGAAGGCGCCCGTGTAGCAGAAGAGATTCAGGAACCGCTTGCCCGCGGCCTCGCGCCCGACGCGGACGCGCGTCTCGCGGTGATCCAGGAAGAGCCCCGTGTCGACGTAGTCCGACAGGTTCACGCGAAAGCGCAGGCCCGCCTCGGTCACGGTGAAGACCGCGCGCGCGTCGCCGAGCCGGTCGTACTGCTTCGCGCCGGTCTGGCCCGCGCGACGCTTCGCGAAGGTGTCCTCGCGCGCGACGCCGAGCGCCGCTGCGGCCGCGCTCGCCATCGCCTCGAGCCAGGCGTCGTCGCGCACCGGGTCGCCCGCGCGGGCGTACACCGAGATGTGCAAGCGCCCTTCGTACCAGTCGATCACGAGCGGGATCTCGGGAATGTCGCAGTCGTAGAGCCGGTAGCAGCTCACGCCCGAGCGGCGCGCCCACTTCGCGAGGTGCCGCGACCGCTTGCGCAGCCGGTTCGCGAGCATCTCGGCGCGCGCGTCGCTCACCCGAGTACGCCCTCGGCCTGGAGCGCGCGGATCTCGTCGGCGCTGAAGCCGTGCGCGGCGAGCGCCGCGCGCGAATCCGCGCCGAGCTCCGGTGCCGCGCCGCGCGGCGTGATCTCGGCGTTCGCGATCGCGAACGGCGCGGCGAGGGTCTCGAAGCGGCCCTCCTTGGGATGGTCGAGCGACGCGAAGGCGCCGATCGCGCGCGCCTGCGGGTCGGCGATCACCTCGTCGAGCGTCGCGACCGGCGCCCAGATCAGCTTGTGCAGGTCGAGCGCGTGCGACCAGTGCGCGAAGTCGTGCTTCGCGAAGCGCTCGCCGATCGCGGCCGTGAGCTCGCGTGTCGCCGCCGTGCGCTTCGCCGCGCTGTCCCAGCGCGCGTCGGTCGCCCACTGCGGCTCGCCGATCGCCGCACAGAGGCGCGGCCAGAAGGGCTCGGGGTCCGGATGCACGAGCAGCACGAAGCGGCCGTCGCGCGTGGGGTAGGAGTTCCAGATCGGATTCGCGGGGGCGGTGCGATCGTGGCGGGGCGGCTGCGTCCTCGTGATCAGCGCGGCGGAGAGATCCCCGCCGATCGTCCACATTCCCGTCCCGTAGAGCGTGACGTCGGCGTACTGCGCGAGCCCCGTTCGGTCGCGAAGGCGAAGCGCCGCGAGCGTCGCGAGCACGACGTTCAGCGAGGTCGTGTGATCGCCCTGGCCGCCGCGGCACAAGGGCGGCGGCGACGGCGGCTCGCCGACCGTGCCCATGATTCCCGAGCGCGCCCAGAATGCCGCGTAGTCGAAGCCCGGCCGCCAGTGCTCGGGCCCGTGCGTGCCGTAGCCGGTGAGCGAGGTGTAGACCAGGCGCGGATTCACCGCGCGCAGCGCCTCGAATCCAACGCCGTACTTCTCTCGCCGCGGCTGCGTCAGGTTGGTGACGAAGATGTCCGCGTCGCGTACCAGTCGCGCAACCACGCCGCGCGATGCGGACTTCTCGAGGTCGAGCACGAGCGACTGCTTGCCGCGGTTGTCGAGCTCGAAGACCGTGTTCAGGTCGGTGTCGTAGCCCAGGTTGCGCAGCTTGAAGGCGCGCAGCGCGTCGCCCTCGGGCGGCTCGATCTTCAGCACCGTCGCGCCCATGTCGCGCAGGAGCGCGCACGCGCCCGGCGCTGCCAGCCAGCTGGCGATCTCGACCACCTTCAATCCGTCGCAGGGCCCGGTCATGCTCTTCTCCTCCTCGATCGCGCGGTCAAGTTACCCTAGCGCGCGATCTCCCGGGCGATGCGTTCGCCGATCGCTTCGTAGTCGCCGTCGAAGTGATGTCCGCCCGCACGCTCGTCCCGCGTCGCCAGCGCGGGATCGAGGCCGCGGCACGCGCTCTCGTCCTCGTCGCGGCCGTAGATGCACAGGATCCGCAGGCCCCGCAGCTTCGCGATCTCCGGCGCGATCGGAAGACCGGCATCGGGGTCCGAGCGACCGAGCCAGTCGCTCACGTGGAATTCGAACTCGACCGAACGAGCCGGGCCGATCAGCACCACGAGCGCGACGCGCGCGCGCAAGTCGGCCGGAAGCCGGCTGACCATGAACGGAAGCACGTCGGCGCCGCGGGAATATCCGACCAGCGCGATTCGCCGGTCCGGCCACTCGCCGAGCGCGTGACGCAGGACTCTGGCGAGCGCGGACGCGCTCTCCTCGGGAGTTCTTCGCGTCCAGAAGTACTGCAGGCTGTCGAATCCGAGCACCGGGACTCCTCGCTCTGCGAGCGCACCACCGACCTCGCGATCCAGGCTCGCCCAGCCGCCGTCGCCCGAGAGGATCACGGCGAACGCGTCCGCGGGCGTTCCGCGCGCGGCGACCGCCACGAGCGGCAGATCGGAGACGCTCGCCGAGAGTTGCGTCGGGGAGGAGCCAGCATCATCCGCATCGCGCGCGAAGGCGGCGACGAGCGCGCTTGCAGGGTCGCCCCCGGAAGCGCCGGAGAACGCGCGCCAGCTCGGCTCGGGGTCCGACACGGCGCGGTGTGAGCCGCAGAACGGCCGCACGGGCGTGCGCGCAGCCGGCGGGTCCAGGCCCAGACCCGCGCGAAAGGTGTTGAGCGGCGCCTGTGCGAGGGCGGCGTGCGCCAGCCAGGCTCCGCTGCCGATCCCGACGAGCGTGGGCACGACGTAACGTCGCATCGCGAGCTTCTTCTGGACGAACTGAGAGAGCGCCTCGAGCTCGCCGGCCGGATACGCACAACCGTCGGATCCCGACGCGAGCGCAGCGAGGTACGTCCGGCTGTCGACGCCGATCACGAGCGCGTCGTGTGCGGCGAGTGACTCCGCGAGCGACTTCGCGCGAGCGTTCCAGCCCTCGTCGCCCGAAAGAACGATCGCAGCACGGGCCGGGTCCGCGGTCTCGCGCGTGACGGTGAGCTCGCCGAAGCGGCCAAATCGCAACACCTCGCCTCCGAGCACGTCGCTCGAGGCGACCACGAGACAAAGCGCGAGCCAACCTGCGAACGCGCGACTCACTTCGCCACCACTCCGGCGAGCCCGCCCGCGATCAGCGCGGCAACGTCGCGAAGCACGAAGGGCAGCGTCAGGCCCGCGGGCGCGGCGAGATAGCGCGGCTCCCAGATGGGATCGAACTTGTCCTTGAAGGCGCGCAGGCCCTGGAAGTTGTAGAAGTGCTCGCCGTACTGGAAGAGCAGCGCACCCGTGCGGTTCCAGAGCGGAGCGAAGCGCCGCGTCTCGAGGCCCGAGAGCGGCGCGACGCCGAGGCTGAACCAGGGATAGCCCTGCGCGCGTCCCCACAGCATCAGCTCCGCGAAGAGATAGTCCATCACGCCCGGCGGCGCGTCGCTGGCGTGCCGCATCAGGTCGATCGACAGCTCCGACTTCGCACCGCCGGGCCAGACGTTCGCGAAGGCCACG
Source organism: uncultured Myxococcales bacterium (assembly GCA_964566375.1). Lineage (GTDB taxonomy): Bacteria > Myxococcota_A > UBA9160 > SZUA-336 > SZUA-336 > VGRW01. Next base: position 6,238 of record CAZMKX010000060.1, on the reverse strand, counting down.
ATGCGACCCGCCTGCCGGACCAGCGCGATCGGCAGCAGGGACAGATATGCCCGGTCGAAGCGTCCGACCGAGAAGCGCTTCTCTCGCGCGCGCTTCTCTTCGAGCCACGATGCCGAGATCTCCGCGAGCGTGTCGAGGATCTGCGCGACTCCTTCGGGGGGAACGATCTCGAAGCTACAGCCCTCGCGGACCGCGCGGTTGTGCGCCGCGCGCAGCGCCTTGCGGCCGCCGCCGGCGAGCGAGAAATCGGCGAGCGGGACACGCGCGTCCTCACCGAGCTTCTGGGGCGAGAGCCCGAGGTCGAGATAGAGCGGCAGCTCGTCGGGGCCGACCTCGTAGAAGACGGCCCGACCGCCTGCGTGGTCCGCGAGCTCGCGGAACTGCCAGGCGAGCTCGCGCCCCGCGGCTTTGCGCCCGATCGGATCGCCCATCGCGACCCAGCTCCGTCCCTGCACGCCGTACATCAGGAAGGCGCTGCCATCGGGGTGGAAGAGCAGGGACTTGTCGCCGACGAGCGCGAGGTGCGCGTCGCAGCGCGGCGATGCCGCGACCAGCGGGCGCGCGCGCTCGAGCTCGGCCGGCGAGGCGGGAGCCACGCGCGTCCGCGCCGGCCGAAGCAACGCGACGAGCGCGGCGAAGCCCGCGAATCCGATCGCGCCGACGAGCGCACGAAGCGAGCGCGAGGCGTGGCCCGAGATCTCGAACTGCCAGAAGAGCTCGCTGGAGTACTCGACGCTGCGGTACGAGAGCGCGACGAGGAAAGCGGTCGCCGACAAGGCGAAGGCGAGTCGCGCGGTCCACGCGACCGAGAACGACTGCGCGATCAGGGAGCTGCGGCGCGTGAAGTACCGCCTGCAGGGCGCGAGCGCGACGAACATCGCCGCGAGCAGGAGCGCCTCCTCGTAGTCGAGACCCTTCAGAAGGCACGACACCACGCCGCCCGCGAGGAGCGAGAGCGTGGCGAAGTACGCACCGTCGAGGCGCTGCTGAAGCGCGCGCGCGAGCAGCAGCAGCCCCACGCCTGCCAGGCTGCCGACGAAGTGGGAGAGCTCCAGGACCGGCAGGGGAAGGAGCCGGTCGAGCACCATCATCCGGCCCGATTCGCCGGGTGTGGCGCCCGAGACGAGCAGCACGACTCCTCCCGCAAAGCTCGCGGCCGCGAAGGCGCGCGGCACGAGCTCCGGCGCCCAGACCGCGAAGACGTCCTGCGTGCGTGCGAGCGCGGCGCGCCGCTGCGCGAGCTCGTAGCCGGCGAAGAGAAGCACGGCGAAGCACATCGGAATCAGGTAGTAGACGAGGCGGTAGGCGAGCGATGCGCCGAGCACGACGTCTCCGGGCAGCCACCTCGACAGAAGCACGACCAGCGCCGTCTCGAAGACGCCCACACCCCCGGGCACGTGGCTGACGAGCCCGAGCACCACGGCGAGCAGATAGGCCGAGGCGAAGAGCGGGAGATCGAGTCCCGGCGCGGGCGGCAGCAGCGCCCAGAGCACCGCAGCCGAGGCGACCCAGTCCGCGGACGAGAGCGAGATCTGCGCGAGCGTCGTGGGCAGCTTCGGCGCTTCCAGCGTGAACCCCCGCAGGGCGAGCGGTTTCCGCCGCAGGATCGTGGCGGCGAGGTAGGTTCCGAGGGCCAGGAGGAGTACCGCGCCGATCGGCCGGCTCGTCGCGACGGGAAGATGCCAGGCCTCCGGAACACCGAGAGGTGTCGCCAGAAGCAGCACGCCCCCGAGCGCGAGAAAGCCGAGCCAGAACGTGACGGCATCGAAGGCGACCATGCGGGCGATCTCGCCGGGCCCGAAGCCCCAGCCCGCCAGCATGCGGTAGCGAACGAGGCTGCCGTCGAGGGAGAGGACTCCCAGGTTGTGGCTGAACGCGTAGGAAACGAACGACTCGAGGGCGACGCGCGGCCACGAGAGGCGCCTCCCGACGTAGCCGAGCGCGAGCGCGTCGTAACCGATCAGAAGCAGGTAGGAGACGGAGGTGAGCCCGATCGAGAGCGCGAGCGCGCCCGGCGAGATCTCCCGCGCGTGGCCCAGAACGTCCTGCAGGTCGTAGCGCTCGAATTCGCCGTGCAGGACCCACAGGGCCCCGCCGAAGAGCGCCAGACCGAGCAGCGGCCCCAGCGCGCCGACGAGCCGTTCTCGCATGCAACCTCCACATCTCTTAAGATACTCGGGCGCCCGAACCGGACGCGAGGGGCCGCATGGAGTCCGCTGCCGAACCTGTGGAGAAGCTGCGCCGCTGCGCGCTCTGCGATCGGGAGGGCGTTCGCGGCGAGCTGGTACGCGGAGACTCGCTTCGCGCCGAAACGGTCGCGCGCATCGAGCGGGAGCATCCGGAGCGCTGGCCGGGAAGCGGCTACCTGTGCCGTTCCTGTCTCAAGCGCGAGCGCGTACAGCTGGTGCTCGAACGGCTCGCGCAGGAGCGCGGCGCGCTCTCCGCGGTCGAGGCCGAGGTCGCACGTCGCGCGAGCGAGCACAGCTCGATCGTCGAGAACCTCGAGCGCGAGTTCGCGCGCCAGATCACCTTCGGCCAGCGCATCGCGGACACGGTCGCCGCGGTGGGCGGTTCGTGGCCGTTCGTGATCGGGTTCCTGATCGTGCTCGCGATCTGGATCGCGGTGAATCTCGGGCTCGCCGCGCGCGCCTTCGACCCGTACCCGTTCATCCTGCTGAACCTGGTGCTCTCGTGTCTGGCTGCGCTTCAGGCGCCGGTCATCATGATGTCTCAGAACCGGCTCTCCGCGCGCGATCGCATCGAGGCGGACCTGGACTTCCGCACCAACCTCAAGGCCGAGATCGAGATCGCGAGCCTGCACGAGAAGATGGATCACCTGCTCCACGCGCAGTTCGAGCGAATGGTGGAGCTTCAGGAGGTTCAGCTCGATCTCCTGGCGGAGCTCGCCGAGGACCGGCTCGCGAGCTGAGCTGCGTCGCGGCTACTCGCGCGCGGGCTGCCCGAGCCACGGTGCCGGCGCGAAGAGCGCGTTGCGCTGGCGCTCCCACTCCGCCCGCAACAGGCCGAGGTCGGGCGTCGCGTAGCCCGCGTCGCCCATTCCCGAGGCGAACCCGATCAGCTCGTAGAGCCGGAGCGCGCGCCGCCGATCGCGGTAGGGCGCGCCCGGCGGAGCGATCCGCGCGGCGAGGTCCGCGACCGCCGCGGCGACGCGCTCGCCGTCGTCGTCCCGCGTTCAGCCCGCGCGCCGCTGCGCAGCCGCGGTGGCGAGCGAGAGCGGCCGCTCGATGGCCAGGAAGAGCACGGCGGACGCGATCACGCCGGCCGCGAAAACCGGCGGAGCGAGTCCGATGAACAGGGCGGTGCCGCCGTCGGCCGGGGCCAGGAGTCGCGCCAGCAGGAGGAAGCTGGCGTTCACGGCCAGGCCGTGCAGCAGGTAGTACGAGTAGCTCATGTTCCCGAGCCAGCGCAGCGGCGTGAACGTGAAGGCGCGCGCGAGCCACGAGGCGGGCCGTGCGAAGCACGACCAGCACAGCCCGGCGAAGACGAGCGAGAGCACGGCGAACTTCGCGATCTGCGTGAAGCCCGGCGCGATCTTGAACAGCAGTCCGGCGACCAGCAGAGCGAACGCGAGGCCGCTCGGCGGCGAGCGGCGTCCGAGCCCCGCGTCGAAGAGCTCGAAGACGAGCATCCCGGCGGGGAACATGATGAGACGCACGGGCCCGCCGAAGACCGAGCACGCCGCGATGCCTCCGGCGATGAGCGATGCGAACAGGATCGCGCGACGCTCGCGCGTCCACGCGCGCAGATCGAGCGCGGCGATCGCGACCGGGATGACGAGGTAGAAGAACATCTCGTACGAGAGCGACCATGCGACCGAGATCATCGGATCCATCGGCGCGAGCCCCGGAATCAGCAGGAAGTTGATGACGAGATAGATCAGCCCGTCGGCGAAGCCGGGCGGGATCTTGCTCTCGCTCGGGAACACGAACGAGAGTGCGACGTACAGGGCGAACACCGCGGCGAACGCCGGGTAGATGCGCTGGAGACGACGGCCGAAGTACGCGCCGAACGGCTGTGCGCGACGGAGAAGCGAGCCGTAGATCAGGTACCCGCTGAGCACGAAGAAGAGGTCCACGCCGCAGTTGCCCATCGCGCCGACGGAGGCGGCCAGGCCGGCCGCGGCCGACGCGGGGCGCAGGTACGGCTCGACCGCCATCACGTAGTGGACCAGGAAGACGAGCAGGACGGCGAAGCCGCGCATGCCCTCCATGGCGCGCACGTTCCCGCGCTCACCGCCGCGAGAGAGCTCGAAACGCGTGCGCAGCCAACTCACGAACGGCCTCCGGGGAGGGCGCAATCTAGCACGGCGGTTCAGGCGGAGGCGCCGGCGTAGCGCCGCAGGCCGATCCTCCAGAAGCGACGCGAGGCGAGCGCGAGCACGAGCGCGACGCCGCAGGCGAGTGCGAGGCTCGCGCGCGACAGCCGGCCGGCGAGCACTTCGGCGGGAACCGTGACCGCAAACGCGACGGGCACGAGCCCGGTCAGCGTCCAGCGCAGCCAGCGCGGATAGACGTCGACCGGCCAGCGGCCCGCCTGGTACATGCTCCAGAAGATCATCCCCACGTTCTCGAGCCGGACGAACCAGAACGCGCAGGTCGCCAGGATCAGCCAGAAGCTGTAGACGGTGACCGCGCCGGCGGCGAGCGCGACCGCGAATCCGAAGGCCTGCCCGAGGCCGAGCTCGGCCGCGACGTGCACGAGCCCGTTTCCCAGGATCGCGAGCCCCAGCCCCAGGTCGACGAGCTTCCAGACGCGCACCTCCGAGAACGAGACCAGGAGCTGCGCGTCGACGGGCTTGGTGAGCGCGAAGTCGAGCGCTCCCGAGCGCACGTCCTCCATGAACTTGGTGAGGCTCGGCGCGATCACGACCTGGATCGCGCCGTACATCACGAAGTACACACCGAGAAGCGTCACCAGCTCGGGCGCGCGCCAGCCCGCCAGGGTCTCCGTGCGCGCGAAGAGGATTCCGACCGCGGTCAGCGCCGAGCCCACGTTCAGGACAGACTCGAAGATCTGCACCCAGAAGTTGGCGCGATAGGCGGCCTCGTTCTGGAAGCCGAGCTTCGCGAAGACCCAGAAGATCCGAAGGCTCGACATCGCGCTCAGGTCCCGACGGCCGAGAAGCGGCGCAGCGCGCGCGGCCAGAGCGCGTGCAGGCCGAGTGCGGCCAGGCCGATCCAGAGAAGCTGCGCGGCGAAGCCCGTCGCCGCCTGCGCGGGCGTGAGACGCCCCAGCGCCAGCTCGACCGGGAATGCGATCATCCAGCGGAACGGCAGCGCGTCGCCGAGCGCCTGCAGGCTCGTCGGCAGCAGCGAGACGGGGGCCACGCGGCCCGACAGGAAGAAGAGCACGGCGAAGTAGGTCTGGTTGACGGCCATGATCCGCGTCGTCCAGAAGCAGGCGAGGGCGAGCGCCCACTCGACCACGAAGCGGAGCGCGAACGCCAGAACGAGCGCCGGCAGGAAGAGCGCGAGGGCCCACGGCTCGTTCGTGAAGCGCGGCTCGAACGCGAACGCGAGCGCGCCGAGCATCGGCAGCAGGGCGGCCTGCATCACGAGCTTGTGCGCCAGGTTCTCGGCCAGGTCCCCGTGGATCGGGTGCACGGGTCGCAGCAGCAGGAACGCGAACTGCCCCTGCTGCACGCGGTACTGGAACTCCCACATGTGCCAGCCCTGCGTGAGCTGGTTCACGAGCGTGAGCAGCAAGTAGTACGCCGCGAAGTCACGCGGCTCGAAGCCGCCGATCTCGCCGCCCTGCGCGTGCGCGGCCGCCGACCAGACGGCCAGGTAGATTACCGGCTCGACGACGATGCCGAGCAGCCAGATCACGCTCGACGCGCGGTACTGCAGCTCGATCGCCACCGCGACCTTCAGGAACGCGGCATAGAGCTCGCGCGTGAAGCGTGTCACGGCTCGAGCGCGAGCGCACCCGTCAGGTCGGGATGCGCGGCCTTCCACGCCTCGAGCGGGTTCGCCGCGCGAAACCGCTCGGCGTAGGCGCCGAGGGTCTCGAACACGACGCCGTCGTGCGCGCGCATGTACCCGAGCAGGCGATCGAGCAGCAGCATCCGGTGGCCGCGGCCGATCGTCTGCGGGTGCAGCGTCAGGTTGAAGATGCCGCCGGGGCTGTGCGTCCAGGCCCAGTCGAAGTCGCCCCGCCAGCTCTCCTCGACCGCGGATGCGGCCTTCAACCCCTCGTTCACGCCGAGCACGAACTC
>CAZMKX010000059.1:0-11654 GCA_964566375.1 uncultured Myxococcales bacterium | reverse complement strand
CGCGCCTCGGTCGCGCCCGTGAACGCGCCCCGCTCGTGGCCGAAGAGCTCCGCCTCGATCAGCTCCGACGGCAGAGCCGTCATGTTCACCGCGACGAACGGGCCCGACGCGCGCCGCGAGTGGTAGTGGATCGCCCGCGCGACGACTTCCTTCCCGGTCCCGCTCTCGCCCAGGATCAGCACCGCCGCGTCGCTCGCGGCCACGCGGCCGATCGTCTTGAACAGCTCGAGCATCGCGGGCGAGCGGCCGACCAGCGTCTCGCCCGCGCGGTACGACTCGCCGACCTGGCGGCGCAGCGCGGCGACCTCGCCGCGCAGGCTGCGCAGCTGGCGCGCCTTCTCGACGAGCGCCTCGACCTGCGGCAGGTCGAAGGGCTTGGTCAGGTAGTCGAACGCGCCGCGCTTCATCGCCTCGACCGCGTTCTCGAAGCTGTTCTGCGCGGTCATGATCACGACCGGGGTCGGATCGCCGCCGCGCGCGCGCAGCTCCTCGAGCAGCTCGAGGCCGGACGGTCCGGGCATGCGGATGTCGAGCAGCGCCAGGTCGAAGCGCTGGCCGGTGAGCGCTTCACGCGCGGCGTTCCCGTCCGCGACCTCGGTCACCTCGTGTCCCGCGCCCTCGAGGGCCTCGCGCAGCACGAAGCGGATCGACGCCTCGTCGTCGGCGATCAGCACGCGTGTCATGCGGGCCTCCGGAGCGGCAGCTCGACGCGCATTCGCGTGCCCATTCCGATGCGGCTGGTGACCAGGATGCGTCCACCCTGTTTCACCGTCCAGTGTTGCGCGACGGCGAGGCCGAGCCCCGTACCCGAGCTGCGGCGGGTGAAGAAGGGCGTGAACAAGAGCGGCAGATCCTCTTCCGGAATGCCGGGTCCGGTGTCCTCGACGTCGATGCGCACGAGCCGCGCGCGCTCGGGGCCGACGTGCTCCAGGTGGTAGGCGGACTCGATGCGCGTGCGCAGAGTGAGCGTGCCCTTGCCCGCCATCGCCTGCACGGCATTGCGCGCCAGGTTGAGCAGGATCTGCGTCGTGCGGTCCGGGTCGAACTCGAAGTCGGGGATGCTCGGATCGTACTCTCGCGACACCTTGATGCCGCGCCAGCTCTCGGAGCGGCCATGCAGCTCGACGAGGTCGTCGATCACGCGGTGCAGGTTCTCGCGGCGCGGTCGCAGGTCGCCGCCGCGCGTGAGCTCGGCCAGATCGTCGAGCAGCCGGCGCATGCGGTCGGTCTCGCCGCGGATCAGCTCCGCGTAGCGCGTGAGCGACGCGTCGCCCGACTTGCCGAGCAGGAGCTCCGCAGCGCCGCGGATTCCGCCGAGTGGGTTGCGCAGCTCGTGCGCGATTCCCGCGGCGAGCTGCGCGAAGAGCTCCGAGCGCGCGCGCTGTCCGAGCAGGTCCTCGAGCTCGACGCCGATCGTGCGGTCGGTCAGCGAGAGCACCGCGCCGCGGTTCTCGGCTCCGCCACCGATCGGTGTCGCCGCCAGGTCCACCACGAGCGGCCGGCCACCCATGCGGTCGGGCACGCTGCAGCCGTGCTCCGAGACGGTGCGACGATCGCGCAGCGCGGTGTCGAGCAGGCGGAAGGCAGGGTGCTGGGGAACGAGCACTTCGACGAGCGGCCGTCCGAGCGTGGCCATCGCCGACTGGCCGAGGATGCGGCTGGCCTCGGGGTTCTCGAGCTCGACCCGCCCGTCCGCGCCGACCGCGAGGATGCCCACGCGGAGCGAGCCCACGATGTCGTCGAGGCGTGCGAGGGCGTCGATCACCGGGATCGCCTCGCGTGCGCTGGGGGTGGGGATCGGTGCATGCTCCGGACCGGGGATCGCCGGGCGATCTGCCTAAGGTTTGGGCAGACTAGCCGCCGGAGGGGTGATGCGCGAGGCCAGGGTCGAAGCGGAGCGATCGTCGGTGGGCGTCGCGGAGGCGCGCGCGCTGATCCTGGCGTCGATGCCGGCGCTCGGGACCGAGACCGTCGGGCTCGAGCGCGCCCGCGGGCGGGTGCTGGCCGAGGAGATCCGCGCGGAGATCTCGATCCCGCCTGCCGACAACTCCGGGATGGACGGGTACGCCGTCCGCGCGGCCGACCTGGCGCACCCGCCGGTGCGGCTTCGTGTCGTGGACGACCTTCCGGCCGGCAAGCGCAGCACGCGGGCGATCCGCGCCGGCGAGGCGGCGCGGATCATGACCGGCGCCGCGATCCCCGAGGGCGCGGACGCGGTCGTGATGATCGAGGACACGGAGCTCGAGGGCGACGTGGTGCGCGTCGGCGGAGGCTCGCCCGCGCCGGGCCAGCACGTCCGGCGCGCCGGATCCGACGTGCGCCCCGGCACCCTCGTCGCATCCCCGGGCGACGTCGTGCGCCCGCCGCTCGTCGGCATGCTCGCGTCGCTGGGACGGACGCAGCTCGCGGTGCGCGCGCGACCGCGCGTCGCGGTGCTGGCCACGGGCGACGAGCTGGTCGAGCCCGACCGGCTGCGCCCCGACGGTCGGATCGCGAGCTCGAATTCCTACGTGCTGGCCGCGGCCCTGCGCGAGATCGGCGCGGAGCCGGTGTACCTGGGCATCGCGCCCGACGAGCCCGACGAGATCGCATCGCGCTTCCGCGCGGCGCTCGCCTGCGACGCGGTGATCTCGAGCGGCGGCGTCTCGGTCGGCGACCGCGACTGGATCAAGCAGGTGCTCACGGGACTCGGGGGCGAGATGCGGCTCTGGCGCATCCGCATGAAGCCGGGCGCGCCGCTCGCGTTCGTCATGGTCGGCGCCCGACCCGTCTTCGGCCTGCCCGGGAATCCGGTCTCGACGCTCGTCACCTTCGAGCAGTTCGTGCGTCCCGCGCTCCTGCACATGATGGGACACACGCATGTGTACCGACCGGTGGTCGAGGCGGTGCTCCACGACCGCTACGAGAAGCCGGCCGGGCGCGCGCACTTCGTGCGCGTGACGCTCGAGCGCCGTGACGGCGTCCTGCGCGCGCGCGCGACCGGTGATCAGAGCTCGAACGTCCTGCTCTCGATGGTGCGCGCGGAGGGACTCGCGTTCGTGCCCGAGGACGTGACGCGCGTCGCGGCGGGCGAGCGCGTGCGCGTTCAGCTCATCCACTCGAACGACCTCTTCCCCGAGCCGGGACTTTGAAGCTCGCGCACGTCGAAGGCGCCGTTCTCGTCGGCGGCGGCTCGACCCGGATGGGCCGCGACAAGTCGACCCTCCCGTTCGAGGGCACACCGCTGGCGCTGCGCGTCGCGCACGCGCTGCAAGCCTGCGTCGCGCGCGTGCGCCTCGTCGCGCGTCCGGACGAGGCGCCCGAGCTCGGCATTCCGTGCATCGTCGACCGACACCCGGAACGGGCGCCGCTGGTCGGAATCGCCGCCGCGCTCGAGGCGTGCGAGGCCAGCGCGGTGCTCGTCTGCGCGTGCGACCTTCCCAGCGTCGATCCCCGGGTCCTTCTCGCGCTGCTCGCGCTCGCGCCTGCGCAGGACGGGGCGGACGTCGTGGCGCCGCTCGGTCCCCGCGGGCCGGAGCCGCTGCTCGCGATCTACCGCCCGCGGCTCCTGCCCGAGATCGAGCGGCGCATCGCGCGCCGGGACTTCGCGCTGCAGGGACTGCTCCGCGACGTGAACACGCTCTTCGTTCCCGAGGCCGATCTTCGCGCGATCGATCCCACGCTCGCGAGCCTGCGCAACCTGAACCGGCCCGAGGACCTGCTCCCGACGGGCGTGTGAGTGGCTCCGGCGCGACGCCGCACGGCCGGCCGGCGTAAGCTCTCGGCATGGCCGGGAGGACGCGATGAAGTTCGGCGCGATGGTCGCAACGAAGATCGACGACTGGCAGCTCCTGAAGGAAGCCGAGGAGCTGGGCTTCGATCACGGCTGGGTTCCGGACTCTCAGATGATCTGGTCCGACACGTACGCGACGCTCGCGCTCGCGGCGGCGAACACGTCGCGGATCAAGCTCGGCACGGGCGTCGCGATCGCGCCGACGCGGCTCGCGCCGGTCACCGCGCACTCGATCGCGTCGATCGCGCGGCTCGCGCCGGGGCGCGTGTTCCTGGGCATCGGCACGGGACACACGGCGATGCGCGTGATGGGCATGCGGCCGATGAAGCCCCGCGCGTTTCGCGAGTACCTGCGCGTCGTGCGCGGGCTCCTCGCGGGGGACGAGGTCGAGTACACGCACGCCGGCGAGACGCGCGCGATCCGCTTCCTGCACCGCGAGCGCAAGTTCATCGAGCTCGACTCGCCGATTCCGATCTGGGTCGCGGCGAACGGCCCCGGCGCCCTCGCGGCCGCCGGCGCCTACGGGGACGGGCGCATCTCGGCGCTCCACGAGCCGCCGGAGATGGCGCGCGACAGCCTGGCGGCGATCGCCGCCGGTGCGGCCAGCGTCGGGCGCGCGCTGCCCGCCGACTTCCACACCGCCGCGCTCACCAGTGCCGTCGTGCTGCGACCGGGGGAGACGCTCGCGAGCGAGCGCGTGATCGACGCCGTGGGCTCGCAGGTCGCCGCGGCGCTTCACTACTGCTGGGAGGGCGTGCAGCAGTCGGGGAATCCCGACCAGGTGCCGCCGCCCGTTCGCGCGCTGTTCGCCGAGTACTGCGAGTACGTCGAGAAGATGGAGACGCCGCCCGAGAAACGGTACCTGCAGATCCACGAAGGCCATTGCAGCTTCCTCGTTCCCGCCGAGCGGCGCTTCATCACGCCAGCGGCGATCCGCACCTGGATCCTGGCCGGCACGCCCGACGAGATCATCCACCAACTGCGCGAGGCGGAACGCGCCGGCCTGCGCGAGATCACGCTGCTTCCGCCGATGGATCACGCGCGCGAGGTCTTCCGCGACGTCGCGAAGCACGTGATCGCGCGGTACTGACGGACGCATTCCCGGTGGATGTGATCGTTCGCGACGCGCGAGAGGCGGACCGCGACGCGATCGTCGCGATCAACCGCGCGGGCATGCCCGGCGTGAGCGAGCTGTCCGCGGACGAGATCGACGACTGCTTCGCCCGCGCGACGCTCTTCCGTGTCGCGGAGCGGGATGGCGACGTCTGTGCGTATCTGATCGGGCTCGCGCCGGGGTTCTCCCCGATGGAGGACGTCTACGCCTGGTTCTCGGCGCGCTCGACCGACTTCCTGTTCGTCGACCAGGTCGCCGTCGCCACGCGCGCGCACCGGCGCGGGGTCGGGACAGCGCTGTACGCCGACGTCGAGCGCGAGGCGCGCGCACGCGGGCTCGCGCGCATCACCTGCGACGTGAACTTGCAGCCCCCGAATCCGGAGTCGCTCGCCTTTCACGCGCGCCACGGATTTCGCGAGGTCGGGCGGCTGCAGCTCGCCGACGGGCGTTTCGCCGCGCTGCTCGAGAAGGCGTTCGGCGCTCGTTCCTAGAGCCCGAGGCTGGCCCGCACGCGCTCGATCAGCGCGTCGTCAGCGTGGCCCCCGCGCCCGAAGCGCGCGCGGTCGAGCGCCTGAAGGAGCGCGCGCGTCTCGGGATCGGAGACTCTCGCGGCGAGCTCTTCGCTCGTGAGCGACTGCGCGTCGAAGCCCTGCCGCGCCGCGATCCCCGCGCGTACGGCGCTCGCGAGGCGCGGGAGACACTCGTCGGTGTCCCGCGCTTCGAGCGCGGCGTCGAAGAGCGCGCGCGGGGACGGCGGCCGCGGCCGATCCGCTCGCTTCGCGAAGAGTCCGAACGCGCGGCCGAGCCCGGCGAAGATCGCCGCCGAGACGAGCAGGCCCGCGACGACCCAGCCCCACGGGATCGGCGGAGCCGGTCGCGTCGCGCTCCTCGACTCCCACGGCGCGCGCGCCTCGGGCTCGTCTCCGCCCGCGAAGACGCGGACCTGGAGCGGCTGGCTCTGCGCGCTCGCGAGCGCGCCCGTCTTCGGGTCGAAGTACGGAAAACGCACCGGGCCGATCTCGAGTGTGCCCGCTCGAGCCGGAACGAGTGCGTAGCGGAACGTCCGCCGCGAGGTCGCCCGGCCGCCGCTCTCGCCGATCGAGACGCGCGGCGTCTCCGGGAAGACCTCGACGTCCGCCCCGAGCAGCGGCTCGAGCGCGGGCGGCCTGGCGTCCCAGACGTTTCCCTCGCCGGCCAGCTCGACGGTGAGCGCCAGCGCCTTTCCCAGGCGCAGTCGCGTGTCGTCCGCGCGCACGATCACCTCGAGCTGTCCGACCAGGCTGTCCGCGGGAACGCCGTCGGGAAGCGGGGCGACGAGAATCCGTGCTCCGGGGACCGCGATCTCGCGCTCGGCTCCGCCTTCGCCGACCAGAACGAGCTTCGAGGCGGCGATCGCGACCTCGCCGGTTCGCGTCGGAAAGAGCGCGCGGCGGAACTCGGTGAGGTGGCGGCCGCGCTCGTCGCCGGGCAGGCCGCGCGTTCCGAGGCGCTCCGCCCAGAAGCCGTCGAAGGGCGGCGGCTCCCAGCTCGCGCGAGCGTCCGCCGGATGGCGCACGAGCACCGTCAGCACCACCTGCTCGTGCAGGAACACGGTTGCACGATCGAGCGTGACGTCGATGCCGAGCCCGGGCTCGTTCTCGCCCTGCGCAAAGGCCGCGCGCGAAAGCAGGAGCGCGAGGAAGAACGCGAAGCGCGCCGTCACCACGTCTTCTCGCCCGGTCGCGCGCGCGGCTTGCCTTCGAACGCGTCGGTCACCTGTCGCCGCAACGCATCGCCGACGGGCTCCTCCAGCGTCGACAGCCACTGCCGGGCTTCACGCTCGTCGAGTCCGCCCGGCGCGGGCTGCGGCTCTCCGCGTCCGGTCGAGTCCGCGTCCGGCTCGGGCTGCTGCGCGTCGTTCTCCTGGCGCGAATCCTGGCTCGGCTCGGTCTCGGGGACCGGCGGGGTCTCGGCGATCCGCTCGAGCGTCCACTCGTAGTTGAACTTCGCCTCGCGGCTCGACGGCTGTGCGAGGAGTGCGCCCCAGTACGCGTCGCGCGCTTCCTCGAAGTGCTTGTTCGCGACCAGCGTGTTGCCGAGGTTGAAGCTCGCCGCGAAGCGCGCTTCGGCGTCGCCGGGCGAGACGGCGCGAAGCGCCTCGAGGTATGCACCTGCCGCCTGATCGACACGACCGAGGCGGACGAGCGCGTTCCCGACCCGGATCTGCAGCCGTGCGTCCGACGGCCGCGTGCGCTCGGCCTCGCGGTAGAGCGAGAGCGCCTCCTCCGCGCGACCGGCTTCGAGCGCCGCGTCGCCCTCGGCGATCCAGCTCGACGCCGGTCCGAACGAGGCTCCGACCAGCGCCGTTGCAATCGCGGCAGCCGCGAGCGCCCGCCGCCGCGCGCCGCGCAACGCACGCCCGCGGCGGCGCCGCGTGGATCCGCCCGAGAGCCAGAGCTCGACCGCCAGCGCGAGACCGGCCGCGACGAGCCACGGCCGGAGGGGATCGGCGCTCGACTCGGTCCCGGCGGTGGCCTGCGGCGCCGGCGGCGGCAGCAGCTCCGCCGTCGTCGGCCGCTCCTCGATCTCGCGGAAGTAGGCGCCGCCCGTCTCGCTCGCGATACGACGCAGAACTGCGTCGCCGAGCCGGGAAACGATCTCCTCGCCCCGGCGCACGGCCTCGTGTTGCGCGGCTTGCCCCGGCACGGCACCTCCCTCGTCCGTGCCGTACCCGACGGTCACGACGCGCGCGCCGAGCCGCGCGAGCGTGGCGATCGCGCCGTCGACGTCGGGGCCGTGGTGCTCGCCGTCGGTCAGCAGCAGCACCCGCCGCGGACGGCTCGAGCGGGGGTCGAAGACGCGTGCGGCGGCCAGGAGTCCCCGGTCGAGCTCGCTGCCGCGGACCGAGATCGATTCGCTGTCGAGCGCTCGCAGGTAGGTGCGGACCGCGTCGCGATCCTGCGTGAGCGGCAGCGCGATGAAGGCGTCGCCCGCGAAGACCACCAGCCCGAAGCGCGCGCCCGCCGCCTCGTCGACCGCGCGCTCCGCCGTGCGCAGCGCGCGGCGCATTCGCGACGGCGCCACGTCCGTGACGTCCATGCTCGCGGAGGTATCGATCGCAATCACCACGTCCTGGCCGTCACCGCCGAGCGACTCGGGCGTATCGACGGCCCGCACGAGCGCAGCTGCCACGAGCGCGGCGCCGAGAGCGAGCGCCAGCGCCCCCGCGATGCGCGCGACCGGAGTCGGATCCCGGCCGAGCCACGCGCGCAGCTCGCGGCGTCCCCGCCCCGCGGACTGCGCGGCGAGGGCCGCGATCGCGAGGGCGGCGAGCCAGACGATCCCGGTCACGGCAGCCTCCGCGCGAAGCCGTGCACGAGCGTCGCCTCGAGCACGAGCAGCGCCAGCGCGAGCGACAGCGAGTACGGCGCCAGCGACGCCCGCCGGAAGCGCGTCTCGGCCGCGCGCGGGCGGGTCTCGAGACGGTCGATCGCGTCGGCGACCGCGCCGAGATCCTCGGGGCGCCGCGCGTGGAAGAACTGCCCGCCGCTCGCGGAAGCGACACGCATCAGTGTCTCTCGGTCGAGGTCGACGCGCTCGAAGCGCATCAGGGCGCCGTCGCCCGGCTGCGCGAACGGCACGAGGCCGGACGTGCCGACGCCGACGGCGTGGACGCGGACGCCCGCGCGCACGGCGAGCTCCGCCGCGGTCTGGGGCGCGAGCTTCCCCGAGTTGTGTCGCCCGTCGGTGACGAGCACGAGAACGCGCCGTCCCGCGTCGCTCTCGCCCTCGATCGAGAGGCGGCGCGTTCCCAGACCGATCGCCTCGCCGAGCGCCGTCGCGTCGCCGACCAGCCCCTCGCCCACGCGCGCGAGCGCCTCCTGAACGAGCCTGTGATCCACCGTGAGCGGGCACTGCGTGAAGGCGTGCTCGCCGAACACCACCAGCCCGATGCGATCGCCGCCCCGCGCGCTCACGAAATCCGCGACGACGCGCTTCGCCAGCGCGAGACGCGTGACCTGACGCCCGTCGAGCTGGCCGTCGAGCGCGAGCATGCTGCCCGACGCGTCCAGCGCGATCACCAGGTCGATGCCCGAGCCGCCCGCGGGATTCTCCGGCACGAGGCCGACCGGCTGCGCGAGCGAGAGGACGACGAGCGCGAGCGCGCCGGTGCGCAGCGCGACCGAGAGGAGAAACACCCCGTCCGGACGAACGCGCGCGCGCCCGGTGTCCGCGCCCGCGTTCGGCACGAGCAGTCGCCGCGGCCCCCGCGCGAGCGCTGCGACGGCGGCGAGCAGAACCGCGGCCAGGCCGAGCGCGAGCAGGCGCGGCGACTGCACGGCGACGCCGGCGAGTTCGAGCGCGCTAGCCGCGGAGATGAGCCACATGCCGGATCCGGTCCCGCGCCTGGGGCACGAGCGGTCGAAGCGGTGCGAGCGCCGGGCGCTTCGCGAAGCGGGCGAGCTCGACCTCGCGAAGGATGCGCACGAGCTCGGCGTCGACGGGACGCTCCAGCTCGTCGGGCGTCGCGATCGTGGCGTCGACCCCCCACACGCGCGACACGAACGGGACCAGCGCGTCGCGCACGCCGCTCGCGAAGCCGCGCGGATCCGCCGACTGCTCCGCGGCGTCGAGCGCGGCGAGCGCCGTTCCGCCGGCGCTCGCGAGCGCGCCGCTTACGGCGCGTGCCGCCCGCGCGCGGCGTCGGATCGCGCGCGCGCCCCAGACCGCGAGCGCGATCCCCGCTGCGACGAGCGCCCATACCCAGATCGGTGTCGGCAGGTCGGGTGGCGCGGAGCGGATGTCGAAGACCGCCTCGCGCGAGGGCAGCTCGGCGCGCACGGAACGGACCGAGAGCGGAACTCCGCCGACGCGGAGCGGCTGCGCCGCGCCGTCCGCGCGGACGACCGGGACCTCGAGCCACGGGAGCGTCAGCTCGCCGACCTCTCGCGCGCGCAAGGTCCAGAGCAAGTGATGCCGCAGCCCGCCCGCGTTCGCGACCGGCGCGACGAGCTCGACCGCGTCCGACGCGAACGCACCGTCGCCCGGCGCGGGCGGCGTCTCGATCCTCCAGCCGGCGGGAGTCTCGATCTCGACCGTGACGCCGATCGGATCGCCGACGCTCGCCTCGACTCGATCGAGCGTTACGCGGGCGCCGAGGCCGGGCTCGCCGGTCGTCGCGTCACTGCACGCCGCGCCGAGTGCGGCGAGGAGCGCTGCAGCGACGATGCAGCCGATCCGCCGCATCAACGGAGCCTCCGCGCGCGCTCCTCGAAGAAGCGCAGCAGACTCGGGAGGAGCCGCGTGCCGGTCCAGATCTCGCCGAAGTCGGCACCCAGCGCGCGCAACGCGCGCGCGGGCAGGGCCGCTGCGAGCGCGGCCTCCACGTCGCGCGGACGGCGCCACAGGTGCGCGCGATTCCGCTCGGCGTCGCGCACGCGCAGCGGAGGCAGCGCGCGCGGCGGCCGGTCGGCAGGGTCGCGAACGCACAGGCCGACCAGGTCGTGCGCGCTGGCGCAGCGCCGCAGCGCGGCGCCCGGATCCGGGAAGAAGAAGTCCGAGATCAGCACGACGACGGAGTTGCGCGGCAGCTTCTCGGCGGCCCAGTCGAGCGCCGCGCGGGCGTCCGTGTACGCGCCCGCGCACGGCCCTTCGAGCGCGCGGAAGACGCGTTCGAGGGCATTGCGGCCCGTGCCCGGGCGCATCCCGTGAACGAGACCCTCGGCGAAGCTCGCGAGCGCAATGCGGTCTTGTGCGGCGATCGCGGCCGCGGCGATCGCGGCCGCAGCGCGCCGCACCGCGTCCAGCTTCGTCGCGTCCGCAGCGCCGAACGCGAGCGAGGGCGACAGATCGACGAGAAGCGCGACCACGACGTCGCGCTCCTCGCGCATGCGCTTCACGATCGGGCGGCCGATGCGCGCGGTGGCGTTCCACTCGAGCCAGCGAACGTCGTCGCCGGGCGCGTAGTCGCGCAGCTCTTCGAAGGTGAGGCCCTGGCCGCGGAAGGCGCTGCGGTACGCGCCGGTCAGCGTCGTCGATACGTCGCGCCGCGCGCGCACGCGCAGCGCGCGCGCGGCGCGCGAGGCGTCGCCGCGCAGCCGCTCGCCCGGCGTCGCGACGGGAGCGCGCGTCACGGCGTCGGCACCGCCGCCAGGATCTCGCGCACGATCGCGTCGGAGCTTCGTCCTTCCGCCTCGGCCTCGTAGGAGAGCAGGAGCCGGTGGCGAAGCACGGCCGGCGCGACGCGCTTCACGTCCTCGGGCAGGACGTAGTCGCGCTGCTCCAGGTAGGCGCGCGCACGCGCGGCCTCGATCAGGTAGATCGACGCGCGCGGCGAGCCGCCGAGCTCGACGGCCTCGAGCGTGCGGCTCTTCTCGACCAGCGCAACCGCGTAGTCGACCAGCGCCGGCTCGACGTGCAGCGCGCGCACCGTCTGGCGAAGCGACATGACCTCGACGGCGCTGATCACGATCTCGGGCTGCTCGACGTCGACGGGCGCGGTGCGCGAGCGCACGATCTCGAGCTCTTCGGCGCGCGACGGGTAGTCCACGCGCAGCTTCAGCATGAAGCGGTCGACCTGCGCCTCGGGCAGCGCGTACACGCCCTCCTGCTCGACCGGATTCTGTGTCGCCATCACCAGGAAGGGCTCGGGCAGGCGGAGCGTCTCGCCGGCCAGCGTCACCTGTCGCTCCTCCATCGCCTCGAGCAGCGCGCTCTGCACCTTCGCGGGCGCCCGGTTGATCTCGTCGGCGAGGATCACGTTGTGGAAGAGCGGGCCGCGGTGCAGGC
>CAZMKX010000058.1:0-11656 GCA_964566375.1 uncultured Myxococcales bacterium | reverse complement strand
CGCGCAGCCCGAAGAAGTCGCGGTCGTCGCCGGTGTTGACGATCACCGTGAGCTCCTCCGGCGGGAGCACGCGAACGAGACCCGCGAGGAAGCGCGCGGCACCCACGCCGCCCGCGAGCGCGACGACTCGACGGCTCACCCGCGCACCGTACCGGAGCGCGACACTAGGGCGCGGGCTCGGCCTGCAGCGCCGCCAGCTGGGCCTGCAGGCGCGGGAGGCGTTCGGCGATCTCGCGGATCTCGGGATCGGAAGCGAGCTCCGCGCTGTCCCAGCGTTTGGTCGAGATCATCTGGCGGAGCTTCTCGCGATCGCTCGCGATCTGCGCCTCGAGCTCCGCGGCCTCGCTCGCGCGCGGATCGTCGGGCGGAAGCGCGGTGCGCGGGGGTGGGCCGGGGAAGGCCGGCGGCGCAGCGAGAGCAGGCGTCGCGGGCGCTTCGGGCGTGGCAGGCGCGTCCGGCGGCGGAGGTGTCGCGCGGGCAGCGGTGGGCGCAGGCGCGATGTCCGGCGCGGGCCAGGCGGACTCGACCGGAGCGGCCGCGGGCTCCGCGGTCGGCGGTGCGGATGTCTCCGGCGCGCGCGCCTGTGGCGGGCTCTCCGGTGGCGCGCTCGCCTCCGGCACGGGAGCCGGCGCGGGTGCGGCTCGTCGCGGCGCCGGCGACGGAAGCTTGCCAATCTCGATCGCCTCGTCGCGATAGCTGCTCGGGATCGCGTCGCGGTCGGTCGTGAAGTGAGTCACGCCCAGCTCGTCGACCCAGCGGAACACCTCGCCGCTCGCGAGCGCCGGCGCGAAGCCGAGCGCGAGCACGAGCAGGACGCGAGTGGCTTGGCGCGACACGCGCGGATTCTACGGCCCACCCTCCGGGCGATCAACCAACGGGTGCGCGAGTCCGGCGCTTCTCGGCTCTCCTCCGTCGCGTTCACATCGCGCGCTGCGCGCGCGAACGCGCACGGGATTTCGGACGACTCGTACGGCACACCGCTTGCTCCTTCCGCGAGCATGTCCGCAACACTCGCTCTGGTCTTTGCGCTGGCTCTGCCGGAGACCGCGCTGCCCGACTGGGACGGCGCGGCGCCGCCGGCCTTGCCGACGAAGCTCGTCGCGCGCCCGGGGGCGCTCCTGCTCGGAACCGAATCGGGCCTGTACGAGCGACGCGGCGATGCCCGCGGCTGGCGGCTCGTGCTCGCGCGGGACGGCGTTCGCGACGTCGTCTCGACGCCGTCGGGGGCGCTCGTCGCGAGCGGCGGCGGGCTCTTCGAGTGGAGCGGGGAAGAGGGCGCCGCGCGCGAGATCGCGCTCGGCGCCGGCGCGGAGGCGCGCGGCGTGGCCGTCGACGCGCACGGCACGTCCTGGATCGCGACCGCCGCCGGTCTCTACCGCCGCGAGGCGGGACAGCGCGAGTTCGTGCGCGAGCCCGGCCTGCCGGCCGGAGAGCTGAGCGCGATCGCGAGCGCAGGCGCGGAGCTCTGGGTCGCGTTCGAGGGCTCGCTCTGGTCGGGCTCGCGCGAACGCGGCTTCACACAGCGGCTTCGCGGCCTCGACGAGGGCTGGTGGGAGCTGTGCGGCGCGACCCCCGTGATCGGCGCGACGCTTCTCTGTGTACCCGGCGGCGTCTGGCGCGTCGACGGGTCGGAGGCACGTCGGGTCGAGCTCGGCGCGGGCCGGCTCTTCGCGGTCGCGAGCGCCGCGGGTCAGGTGTTCGCGGCGGGTGAAGGCGGGCTCTACGCGTGGAGCGCGGCCGATCCGGCCGCCGGAGCGGGCCGTCAGAAGCTGTCCGTGCCCGCGTACGGCCTGGCCGTGGACGGCGATGCACTGCTCGTCGCCACCGAGCGCGGCGTCGCGTCGTTCGCGCTCGCTGCGCGCCTGCCGGATGCCGCCGGCGCCGCCGATCCGGGCGCGGCCGTCGAGCCGGAGCGCGGCATGCGGATCGCCCCGCCGCCCGCGCGCGGCTCGCAGATCCAGCAGGTGCAGCGCGCGGTCCTGAACTACCTCGAGCTCTCGCCTTCGCGGCTGATCGAGCTCGAGTCGCGCGCCCGCCGCGCGGGTCTGATGCCCGAGCTCCGCGCGGCCGCCGCCTTCGACCGCGACACCTCGCGCGGCGGCGATCACGACGAGGTGTTCACGTCCGGCGTAGCCAAGCGGCTCTTCGACTCGAGCAACCAGAAGGACCAGGGCTACGACGTCGGCATCTCGCTGGTCTGGGATTTCGCGGAGCTCGCTTCGCCGGACGACGCGCTCGCGATCTCGCGCGAGCGACGCAGCCTGGTGACGCTTCGCGACCAGGTTCTCGAGCGCGTGAACCACCTCTACTTCCAGCGCCTGCGCGTGCTCGCGCAGCTCGACGCGCTCGACCTCGCGGACGCGGCGAAGCGCGCGGAGCTCGAGCTCGACGCGGCCGAGATCGCCGCGCAGCTCGACGCCTGGAGCGGCGGCGTGTTCTCGCGCCTCGAAACGAACTCACCCCCGCAAGCACAAAGGGAACCCTGATGATTCGCAATCGAACGATCCTGCTCGGCGCGGCACTCGCGGCGGGCTCTCTGCTCTCGAGCCCGGCGCACGCAGTGCAGATCAGCGAGGTGCTCTACGACGCGGTCGGCACCGACAACGGCACGACCTTCGTCGAGCTCTGGGGCGCGCCCGGCACCTCCCTCGACGGCTGGCATCTCGAGGGCGTGAACGGCGCGGACGGCGCGCTCTCGCCCGTCCTGACGCTCTCCGGCCAGATCGGCTCGGACGGCTTCTTCGTCGTGGCCGACTCGGACGCGGGCACCACGTCGGTCGCCAACGCCGATCTGCTGCTCAACTTCGATCTGCAGAACGGCCCCGACTCGCTGGTGCTGCGCGACGCGCTCGGGAACGTGCTCGACGCGCTCGGCTACGGCGTGTTCGCCGCAGGCGAGGTGTTCGCGGGGGAGGGGCGCGCGGCGCCGGACGGGATCGCGGGCCAGAGCCTCGCGCGCGTCTTCGCCAACCGCGACAGCAACGACAACCTCGCCGATTTCGCGCTGCTCGACATCCCGACGCCCGGCACAGGCCCCGTCGCGGTGCCCGAAGTCGGCACGACCGCGCCGCTCGCGTTGTTCGCGGCCGCGCTCGGCTGGATCCGATCCCGCCGCGCCTGCGTTCCTTCGGTGGTCCACTAGGACCGCCCCCCCTGGGGTGGTTCGGAGCTCTTCTTCCGGCTCCGGGCCACCCCTCTTGGGGCGCGGCGACGCGCGGCCGATACGTTGCGTGGCCGAGAGGTGTCTCGCACACTTGGCCACGGAGGGGTGCGAGAGAAATGGTCGGCGGCTTCAACACGAACATCCGCTACCGGGGGCACATCTTTCACGTCCAGACCGAGGACGGCGGAAGAGAGAGCCCGAGCATCATCACGCTTCTGTACCAGGGCGGCGCCATCCTCTTTTCCAAGAAGACGAGCTACGCCGATCAGCTTCACGACGCGGACCGCGAGAGCGCGGTGCGCCAGCTGATGGAAGCGCAGCACAGCGCGATGGTGCAGGCGCTGAAGGCGGGCAAGCTCGACGACAAGCTCGGAGTCGTCTCCGCCGACGGGCAGACCAATCCGTCCGCGGGCGTGTCGGTTCCCGCGGTCGAGTTCGGCTCCGGCGTGCTCACGCGGCGAACGCTCGACGAGGTGATCCTCGCGCATCTCGCCGCGCGCTAGCTCCATTCGGCCTCGCCTCCCCTCCAGGAGATGAGCCGAGCATGATCCAGATGTACCACGTCGACCTGCGCTACACGGGCGGGACGTTCGGCTTGCGCGACATCTCCATCACGCTCGACCGCGGCGAGTTCGTGTTCCTGACGGGCGCGAGCGGCGCGGGCAAGACGTCGCTGCTCCGACTGCTCTTCGGCGCCGAGCAGCCGAGCGCCGGTCAGATCCTCGTCTCGGGCCGCAACATCACGCGCATGAAGGCCGCACAGGTGCCGGCGCTGCGGCGGCAGATCGGGGTGATCTTCCAGGACTTCAAGCTCCTCCCCGAGCGGACGGTCTTCGACAACGTGGCGATCGCGCTCGAGATCGCCGGCACCAACAAGCGCGAGATCCGCACGCGGGTGTGGAGCCTGCTCAAGCGCCTCGGCCTCGGCCACCGGATCGACCACCGGCCGCGCTCGCTCTCGGGCGGCGAGCAGCAGCGGGTCGCGATCGCGCGCGCGCTCGTGAACGATCCGCCGCTCCTGCTCGCCGACGAGCCGACCGGAAATCTCGACCCGGCACTCGCGCTCGACATCATGGACATCATCGCCGACGCGCACGCGCGCGGGACGACGGTGATCGTGGCGACGCACGATCCGACGCTGCTCGAGCGCTACCGCCACCGGCGGATCGTGCTCGACGGCGGACGCCTGGTCGGCGACCGCGCGCCCGAGACCTACGGCGTGGGCGCGCGCAGCGCGGGAGTGACGCGCGCGTGATCGACGTCCGCTCCGCGCGCCGGCTCGCCGTCTCGCTGCGCTCGGGTCTGCGCGGCGCGCGCGAGCGACCGCTCGTCTTCGCGCTCTCCGTCGCGACCATGGCCGCCGGGCTGCTCGTGCTCGGCGCCTACCTGCTGATCGTGGCGAACCTGCGCAGCGTGCTCGAGCGCGTGGGGCAGGACCTGCGGCTGGTCGCGTTCACGTCGGTCGGAGCGCAGACGCCGCAAGCCGAGATCGACGCGATTGGCGCGAAGCTCGCCGCGCTGCCCGGCGTTGCGGACCTGCACTACATCGCGCCCGACGAGGCGATGAAGCGGCTTCGCGCGGATCTCGGCGAGGACGCGGGCGTGCTGGACGGAATGGCCGCGAATCCGCTGCCCGGATCTTTCGAGCTGGTGGTCGCGCCCGAGCGGCGCGCGCCCGCCGACCTGCGCGCACTCGCCTCGGCGGCCGCCGCGGTTCCGGGCGTGAGCGAGGTGCGTTTCGGCGAAGCCTGGGTCGAGGGCTACGCGCGCGTCGTGCGCATGGTCGAGTGGCTCGGTGCGGGGCTCGGCGCGTTCCTGGTCGTCGTGCTCGGCGCGATCGTCGCGGGCACGGTGAGACTGTCGCTGCACGCGCGCGCGGACGAGATCCAGATCCAGCGGCTGGTCGGCGCGGGCGGATTGTTCGTGCGTTTGCCGTTCTACCTCGAGGGTGCGCTTCAAGGAGGGCTCGCCGCGATCGCCGCGCTGATCCTGCTGCGCGGGTTGTACGCGCTCGGACTGCCGCTGCTCGGTGACGCGCTCGGCTGGCTGGTCGGAAGTCAGACGCTGGTGTTCTTCGGCCGGGCCGAGGCCGCAGGTCTGGTCGCGCTCGGAGTCGGGCTCGGGCTGGGCGGCGCGCTGATGTCGCTGTTCAACCTCGAGGACGGGCCGTGAGGCCGGGCGTTCTCGACGTCGCGACGGTCTGCTCGGCTGCGCTTCTCGTGCTCGCGCTCGCCTCGCGAGGCGCGGCCGCCGATCCCGGCGACCGACTGGAGGCGCTGCGCAAGCAGATCGAGGAGCGCGAGACCAAGGCGCGCGAGCTGGGCGCGCAAGCCGAGGGCTACCTGGGCGAGCTCGAGGCCGTCGACCGCGAGCTCGCCGAGACCCGCCGCGGCGCGAAGCTCCTGCGCGGGCGCGAGCGCGAGGCTACGCGCGAGCTGGAGACCGCGCGCAAGGGCGCCGATCAGGCCGCGCGCGCGCTGGCCGCGACCGAGCGCGCGCTCGATGCGCGCCTGGTCGCGCTCTACAAGTGGAACGCCAGCGGCGGCATCGCGTCGCTCTGGTCGGCGGGTGACTTCGCGAGCTTCGCGCGCCGGCGCGAGGGCATGGCGCGGATCGTCGCGCAGGACCGAGCGCTCTTCGCCCGCCACGCGCGCGAGCGCGCCGACTTCCAGGCGCGCCGACGCGAGAGCGAGGCGCTTCTGCGCGAGGTCTCCGACGCGCGGCGCGAGGCCTCCTCCCGCGAGGAGCGCGCGCGCCAGCGGCTGGTCGAGCGCCGGAACATGGTGGCGCTGCTGAAGACGCGCGCCGAGCGCGAAGAGAAGGCGGCCGCCGAGCTGCGCGACGCCGCCGCCAGGCTCGAGGACGCGATCCGCCGCATGGCGAAGAGCGCGCCGAAGGAGGCCCGCGCGCCGGCGGTCCGGACGCCGGGCAGCGCGGTCCAGGGCCCCGGACTCGCGCGCGGCGCGACCCCGCGGCCGGTCGCCGGTCGAATGCGCGCGGGCTTCGGCCGTCAGATCGATCCGGAGTTCCAGACGCAAACGCTTCGCACCGGGATCGAGATCGCAGCCGCGGCCGGGGCGCCGGTGCAGGCCGTTGCCCCCGGCCGTGTGCTGTTCGCGGGCTGGTTCCGAGGCTACGGACAGATGGTGATCGTCGACCACGGCGCTGGCGACTTGTCGGTTTCGGGCTATCTGGACGAGGTTCTGGTCGCCGCGGGCGACAGTGTCGCGCTCGGACAGCCGATCGGAGCCGTGGGCGAGACTGGCTCCGCGTCCGGACCCGGGCTTTACTTCGAGATCCGACACGACGGAAAGGCCGTCGATCCCGCGCTCTGGCTCGAGAAGTGACCCCCAGCAGGAAGGCATCCATGAGCACGCATCCCTCCAAGCTCCGCAAGGTTCTCCGCATCGCGCTGCCGCTCGCGCTGCTGGCGGCGCTCGTCGCGGGCGGTGCCGGGACGCTGCGCTCGAGCCCCACGGGCCCGAGCTACGAAGACCTCGCCCTACTCACGAACGTGTTGCACCTGGTGGAGCAGCACTACGTGAAGGACGTCGACGAGCACCAGCTCGTCGAGGGCGCGCTGAAGGGCATGCTCGACACGCTCGATCCCCACACGTCGTATCTGTCGCGCGACCTCTACAAGGAGATGCAGCGCGACACGAAGGGCGAATTCGAGGGGCTCGGCATCGAGATCACCAAGGGCGACGGCGAGAAGGCCGACGGCTTCGTCACCGTCGTCTCTCCGATCGACGGCACGCCCGCCGCGCTCGCCGGAATCCAGGCCAAGGACCAGATCGTCGCGGTCTGCCCGGACGGAACCGAGAAGAGCTGCAAGGGAACGCAGGACATGAACCTGCTCGAGGCCGTGAAGATGATGCGCGGCCCACGCGGCACCAAGATCATGATCCAGATCATGCGCCAGGGCTGGACGCAGCCGAAGCCGTTCGTGATCAAGCGCGCCGCGATCCGCGTCTCGAGCGTGCAGATGCACATGCTCGAGAAGGACATCCCGTACGTGCGCATCTCGCAGTTCCAGGAGCGCACCGCCGACGATCTCCAGGACGCGCTGAAGCAGGCCCACGCCAACGCGGGCGGCGACTTCCGCGGCATGGTGCTCGACCTGCGCGACAATCCGGGCGGGCTCCTCGACCAGGCGGTGAAGGTCGGCGACATCTGGATCGACGAAGGCCTGATCGTCTTCTCCGAAGGCCGCAGCGGCGGCAATCGCATGGAGTGGCAC
Organism: uncultured Myxococcales bacterium; assembly: GCA_964566375.1. Classification (GTDB taxonomy): domain Bacteria; phylum Myxococcota_A; class UBA9160; order SZUA-336; family SZUA-336; genus VGRW01. The sequence goes on along the minus strand of CAZMKX010000058.1, from coordinate 4,253 downwards.
GCGAAGAAGGAAGGCACCGAGGGCGAGTACCCGATGATCGTGCTGGTGAACGGCGGCAGCGCCTCTGCCTCCGAGATCGTCTCGGGCGCCCTGCAGGACCACAAGCGCGCGCTCGTGCTCGGCTCGCAGACCTTCGGCAAGGGCTCGGTCCAGACCATCATCCCGCTCGAGGACGGCTCGGGGCTGCGGCTGACCACCGCGCTGTACTACCTGCCGAGCGGCCGCTCGATCCAGGAGGTGCGCGTGCAGCCGGACGTGCTCGTCGATCCGTACAGCGAGGCCGAGCTGACCGCGGCGAAGGAGACGCAGGAGCAGGCGCGTCGCCGCTCGATGGGCGAGGTCGATCTCGAGGGACACTTCGAGAACAAGTCCGGCTCGAAGGCACCGGCCGCCGAGCCCGCACCCGCGCCCGAGGCGAGCGCCGAGCCCGAAGGCGAGGCCGCAAACACCGTCGAGGCCAAGGAAGCGCGTTTCCAGAAGCAGCTCCCGGTCGATCGACAGCTCACGCGCGCGCTCGAGCTGCTGAAGAGCTGGACGATCTTCTCGAAGCTGCACGGCGAGACCGCGAGCACGACGCCCTGACGCGCACCTGACCCGGAACTCGCGCTTGCGGTAACGTCGGGGCGTGCGCGAGCGCGTTTCCGACGCCGACGGCGTTCCCGTTCTCGGAGTGGGCGAGCTCGTCGAGCTGCTGCGCGGCTCGCTGCGCGACACGTTCGGCGAGGTTCGCGTCGAGGGCGAGATCGCCTCGCTCTTCCGCTCGCGGCCCGGGCACCTCTACTTCGACCTGAAGGACGAGGGCGCGCTGATCCGCGCGGTGATGTTCCGCGGCGCGGCGACGGCCGCCGGCTTCGATCCGCAGGACGGAATGCTCGTGCAGGCGCGCGGCCGGCTCGACGTGTACGCGGAGCGCGGATCGCTGCAGCTGGTGGTGTCGAGCCTGCGGCCGTGCGGAGAGGGTGCGCTGCGCGCCGCCTTCGAGAAGCTGAAGGCGAAGCTCGCGGCGGAAGGCCTTTTCGATCCCGAGCACAAGCGACCGCTGCCGTTCCTGCCGCGGCGAATCGGAATCGTCACCTCGATCCAGGGGGCGGTGATCCACGACTTCCTGCGCGCACTGCGCCGCCGCTTCCCGGGCAGCGAGGTCGTCGTCTGGGACGCGCGCGTGCAGGGCGAGGGCGCGTGGCGCGAAATCGTGCGCGGGCTGCACCGGCTCGATGCCGACCCGAGCGTCGAGGTGATCGTGCTCGCGCGCGGCGGCGGATCGCTCGAGGATCTGTGGAACTTCAACCGCGAAGAGCTCGTACGCGCGGTGTTCGAGCTCGCGACGCCGGTGGTCTCCGCGATCGGCCACGAGACCGACTGGGTGCTCACCGACCTGGTCGCGGACGCGCGCGCGGCCACGCCGACCGCCGCGGCCGCGCTCGTCGTGCCGGACGCCGCGCAGCTTCTCCAGCGCGTCGACGAGCTCGAGGGTCGCCTCGTCACGCGCATGCGCGCGCGCCTGCGCGAGCTCGAGCACCGGCTCGAGGCGCTGCGCCGCGGCCTGGTCCACCCCGCGCGCCGGCTGCGCGAGAGCGCGCTGCTTCTGCGCGAGCTGCGCTTGCGTCTGGGCGCGGCCGCCGTGCGTGCCCAGGAGCGCGCCGGCGCGCGGCTCGCCGGGCTCGCGGGCCGGCTCGACGCTCTCTCGCCGCTCGCGGTGCTCGGGCGCGGCTACGGGCTTGCGTTTCGCGAGTCCGACCGGGCCATCCTGCGCGACGCTCGGCAGGTCGGCGCGGGGGAGAGTATTCTGCTGCGACTCGCGCGCGGCCGGCTCCGCGCCACGGTGCGCGAGTCGCTGGAGGACTGATGGCGTCCCGTCGCACGTCAAGCAAGGCGACGTCCGAGTCCGGGGACGCGGGCGTCGAGCCGCGCTTCGAGGACGCCCTCGCCAAGCTCGAGGCGCTCGTGCACAAGCTCGAGAGCGGCGCGCTCGATCTCGAGCAGGCGCTCGGCACCTTCGAGGACGGCGTTGCGCTCGCGAAGCTCTGCTCCAGCCGGCTCGAGGCGGCCGAGCTGCGCATCCGGCAGCTCGAGGACACGGGCAATGGCCCGGTCGAGCGCGCGCTCGCGCTCGAGGACGACGCGTGAGCGCCGAGGGCGAGCTGTCGGCGTTCCTCGAGGAGAGCGTCGCGCGCATCGACGCCTGCCTCGACCGGATCCTGCCGCGCGCGAGCGAGCCGCCCGAGACGCTTCACGAGAGCATGCGCTACGCGGTCTTCTCGGGTGGAAAGCGGCTCCGCCCCGCGCTCGTCTTCGCCTCCGCCCGGGCCTGCGGCCTGGCGCCGGAGCGCGCGCTGCCGATCGCGGCGGCGGTCGAGCTCGTCCACACCTACTCGCTCGTGCACGACGATCTGCCCGCGATGGACGACGATGATCTGCGCCGGGGCCGACCCACCGTGCACATCAAGTACGGGGAGGCGAACGCGATCCTGACCGGCGACGCGCTCCTGGCCGAGGCGTTTGCCGCGCTGGCCGGCGGGGACGTGCCGGTCCCGGTGTTCGCGCGCCTGGCCGAGGCGGCCGGATCCCGCGCGCTGGTCGGGGGTCAGGTCGACGACCTCGCCTTCCGGCCCGAGCGCGCCACGAGTGAGCTCGTTCGTTCCATCCACGAGCGCAAGACCGCGGCTTTGTTCCGGTTCTCGGCCTGGGCGCCGGGCGCGACGGCGGGCCGACCGGCGGCTGACCTCGCGGCCCTGGACCGCTTCGGCCTGGCCTATGGGCTGGCCTTTCAGCTCGTCGACGACCTGCTCGACGACGACCCGGCGGAGTGCTCGATCCTGCGGGTCTGTGACGAGCCCACGGCGCGCGCGCGCGTCGCGGCCGAGGTCTCGACGGCCCGGGACGCGGCCGCGCGGTTCGGGCCGGATGGCGCCGTCCTGCAGGCACTGGCTAGCGCGGCGAGCGTGCGGTTAACGTAGGACGCGAATGAGCAACATCCTGGACTCGATCGACTCGCCGGAGGATCTCCGGAAGCTCCCGGCCGCGCGCCTGCCCGAAGTCGCGACGGCGGTGCGGTCCGCGATCATCGACACGATCTCCAAGACCGGCGGCCATCTGGCGGCGGGCCTGGGCGCGGTCGAGCTGACGGTCGCGCTGCACTACGTCTTCGACACGCCGCGCGACCGGCTGATCTGGGACGTCGGTCACCAGGGCTACCCGCACAAGATGCTGACCGGCCGCCGCCACGCCTTCGCGACGATCGGCAAGCGCGACGGGATGGGGAAGTTCCTGCGCCGACACGAGTCGGTGTACGACGTGTTCGGCGCGGGCCACGCGGGCACGTCGATCTCGGCCGCGACGGGCATCGCCGAGGCGATCCGCCGCCGCGGCGGGCGAGAGAAGGTGATCGCGGTGATCGGCGACGGCGCGATGACCGCGGGCATGGCCTACGAGGGTCTGAACAACGCGGGCTATCTGGGCCTCTCGAACCTGATCGTCGTGCTGAACGACAACGAGATGTCGATCTCGAAGAACGTCGGCGCGCTGACGAGCTTCCTGGCGCGCCGCTGGTCGGCTCCGCAGACGCGGCGGCTCAAGCACGCCGTGAAGTCCTTCCTCGAGTCGATCCCACGCGCCGGCGACGAGCTGGTCGAGATGGCGCGGCGTGCGGAGCAGAGCTTCAAGGGCTTCATCTCGCCCGCGCACCTCTTCGAGGGGCTCGGCTTCAACTACATCGGTCCGATCGACGGCCACGATCTCGCGCAGCTCACGGAGACGCTGCGCAACGTGCGCGACATCGAGGACAACGAGCACCCCGTCCTGATCCACTGCCGGACCGAGAAGGGCCACGGCTACTCGTTCTCGCAGGCCGACCCGGTGAAGTACCACGGCGTCGAGCAGTTCGAGGTGAGCTCCGGGACGATGAAGAAGGCGAGCGCGGGCCCGCCGTCGTGGACGGGCGCGTTCGCCGACGCGTTGATCGAGCTCGCGGGGCAGGATCCGCGCATCGTCGGCATCACCGCCGCGATGGCCGGCGGCACGGGCCTCGACAAGTTCCAGCAGCGCTTCCCCGACCGCTTCTACGACGTCGGGATCGCCGAGCAGCACGCGGTGACGTTCGCGGCCGGCCTCGCGACCGAGGGCGTGAAGCCCGTCTGCGCGATCTACTCGACGTTCCTGCAGCGCGCCTACGACCAGGTCGTGCACGACGTGTGCGTGCAGGGTCTCGACGTGACGTTCGTGCTCGACCGCGCGGGCCTCGTCGGCGCGGACGG
>CAZMKX010000057.1:0-11772 GCA_964566375.1 uncultured Myxococcales bacterium | reverse complement strand
TCCGAGAGCACGTCGAAGCTGCCGTAACGCGGCAGCAGCCGACCCAGGATCGAGACGACCTGTGCGGAGAACCCGCACTGGGGCGCATCGGGACTCCCCTTCATGAAGAGCACGACGCGATCGGAGCGGATGATCGATTCCAGGCGCTGGCGAAGCGCGGTGTCCAGGCTCATGCGCGATTCTCCCTGACAGAGGCTCGCACGATACGATTCCATACGAACGGGTCAAGATTCGCGGATTTGCGTGGACATACGTCCGCTTTTGACCACCCCCCGGGCACTGGCTAGGCTACGCACCGCCGGTAGCCCGGCACCCGACCCCATCGTCTAGCTGGCCCAGGACGCCGGCCTTTCACGCCGAGAACGCGGGTTCGAATCCCGCTGGGGTCGCCACCCGCTTCAGGCCGAACGGAAATATTTTCGTATCGATGCGGGTACAGGGTCGCCATTTGCAGAAGTCCGGGCTAGAGTGGTTGGCGATAGGCGTCGATCGATCGACGCACCGCTCTGGCTCATCCCTCAGCTGTGATTCGAACCGTTCGACGGCCTGTCCTGCCGCAACTCGGGGCCCGATCCCCCAAAGGCGTGCAGCGACAGCAGTCGTCTCCGATCACTGCCGGAACGTGTCCGGCTCGAGGGAGGCGAGGATCGTGCCCGCGGACGGGAACACACGGGTCACGAACGGGATACAGCAATTGGGTAAGAAGCTTTACGTAGGGAACCTTCCTTTCTCCACCGACGAGGCCGAGCTCCGCGAGCTCTTCGAGCCGCATGGAGAGCTGGCTTCGGTCAGTGTGATCATGGATCGCGACACCGGTCGCCCTCGCGGTTTCGCCTTCGTGGAATTCGAAGACGCGAACGGGGCGGCGAAGGCGCGGCAGGCGCTCGACGGGCGTGAGCTCGGCGGTCGCACCATGCGCGTCAGCGAAGCCAACGAGCGCGGTCCGGGCGGCAGTGGCGGCGGCGGCGGTGGCGGTCGTGGCCCCGGCGGCGGTGGCCGTGGCGGCTACGGCGGCGGCGGCGGCGGCGGTCGCGACCGGCGCTAAGCGCAGGTGATACGCGTCCGATCGTGAGAGGGCCCACACCGTGGGCCCTCCCGATCGGGCGTCGATCCTTTCGAGCTCGCTCGGTCAACCGGCCGGGCTTGAGCTCTGGCTCTCGAGTCAGCGCTCGGCGACTCGCTGTGCTGCGAGCACGGCGGTCCCGATGCGCGTGACTGCGACCGCGAAAGGCCGAAGGCCTTCCGCGATCGCAGCATCCTCCGGTCAGGCGCGCATGCCTCCGGCCTTCGCGACCGGGTGGATGCTCGCCTCGGCGCTCGGCCGCTTGCCGACGCGCTCGAACCACGCGGACAGGTTCTTGTTCTCGGGATTGCGCGGCTGGCCGACGGTTCCGCCGAAGTCGAGCCCCGCGTAGAGAACGATGTCTGCGAGGGTGAAGCGATCTCCGCAGACCCACTGCTTCCCGGCGAGCTGCGCGTCGAGCCATGCGCAGCCGTCCTGAGCAGTTGCCTTCAGTCCGGCCGCCGCTTCGGGGAGCGTGCGCATGCGGTCCTTGAACATCCCGAGCCCTTCCGCGAAGCGGAAGCCGTTCGCGAGCGGCTCGGTGATCCTGAACTCGATGCGCCGGATCCACATGCGCGTCTCGGCTTTCTCCTCCGGTGTGCGACCGACCAGCGGCGGGTTCGGATTCTTGTCTTCGAGGTACTCACAGATCGCCACCGTCTCGCCGAGCACGAGGCCGTTGTCGAGCTCGAGCGCGGGGAGCTGCCCCGCGGGATTCTTGTCGGTGTAGGGTGCGCGCCGATTCGCGCCGCCCATGATGTCCACCTGTTCCGACGGAACGGTGATGCCCTTCTCGAGCATGAACATGCGCACCAGACGGGGGTTCGGGCCGAGCGAGTCGTAGAACTTCACGTGGGTCTCCCTTGCGGAAATGGGAGGGCACAATACCACGGCCCCTCCGCCGTGTATGATCGCGCCTTGTCGCGACACGAGCCGACGAAGCGTTCGCTCGACGAGCATCCGCTGCCGGGCTGGTTCTCGGACGCGAAGCTCGGGATCTTCGTGCACTGGGGCCCGTACTCGATTCCCGCCTGGGCGCGCACCGGCGTCTCGATCGTCGATCTCGCGAAGCAGGGCTGGGACAAGGCGTTCGCGAGCAACCCCTACGCGGAGTGGTACTGGAACACGCTGGCGTTCCCCGAGAGCGCGACGCGCGCGCACCACGACGCAACCTTCGGCGCGGATTTCCCGTACGAGCGCTTCGGCGCGATGTTCCGCGCCGCGACGCGCGACTGGAGTCCAGACCCCTGGGCCCTTCTCTTCGAGCGAGCGGGTGCGCGCTACGTGGTCCTGACGACGAAGCACCACGACGGCTTCACGCTCTGGCCGACGAGTCACGTGCATCCGCACGTGCGCGACTGGCACAGCGAGCGCGATCTGGTCGGCGACCTGACGCACGCCGTGCGCGGGCGCGGAATGCGCATGGGGCTCTACTACTCGGGCGGGATCGACTGGCCGTTCGAGGGCCGCCCGATCCGCGACATCGGCGGGCTGATGAAGGCGATCCCGCAGAGCCCCGAATATTCCCGCCACGCCGACGCGCACTGGCGCGAGCTGATCGAGCGCTACGCGCCGTCGGTGCTGTGGAACGACATCGGCTACCCGAAGGCCGCCGAGCCCCTGCGCCTGATGGCCGACTACTACGCGCGCGTGCCCGACGGCGTGGTGAACAATCGCTTCACTACCTTCGGCTATGCGCCCGACGAGCAACACCACGACTTCACGACACCCGAGTACGCCGTGCTCGCCGAGGCGTCGCCTCACAAGTGGGAATCGTGTCGCGGCGTCGGCAACTCCTTCGGCTGGAACCGCGCGGAGACCGACGCCGACCTGATCCCGGTCGAGAAGCTCGTGCACCTGTTCGTCGACGTCGTGGCGAAGAACGGGAATCTCCTGCTCAACGTAGGCCCGACCGGGGACGGCTCGATTCCGTGGCCACAGGCAGAGCGGCTGCTCGGGCTCGGTGGCTGGCTCGACGTGAACGGTGAGGCGATCTACGGCACCCGGCCGTGGAAGCGCGCGAGCGCGCAGACCCGCGACGGTCACGAGGTCCGCTTCACGCGCAAGGCCGACGCGCTCTATGCGATCGTGCTCGATGCGTCGTCGCGCGAGCGCGTGCGAATTCCCGCGCTGACCGCCGCGCCGGGAACACGCATCGAGCTGCTCGGCCGCCGCGGCGAGCTGGCGTTCACGAGCGGAGCCGACGGACTCGAAGTGTCGCTGCCCGGACCCGGCGCGGGCTCGCCCGCGATCGCGCTGCGCATCGTTCCCGAGCCTTCCCTGCGCGAACCCTGATCGTGCGCTTCGCGTGTGTAGAATACCGGACCGGAGGAGCCCGATGAGTCCGAGCCCCGTGCCCTGCACGTCGCGCAGTCTGGCCCGCGCCGGATGCTGACGCCCGACGCAAGCACCGCGCTGCGGCCGTTCGGGTGCCCGCGCCGCCGATGAGCGCGCTCACCACAGTCGTCGTCGCGCCCTTCGTCGGCGCGATTCTGATTGCCTTGCTCGGGCGGGTGATCGGCCGCTGGTCCGGTCTGCTTCTGCTCGCGTCCGCGCTCACGTCGTTCGTCGCAGCGCTGTCGCTGCTCGGCGCAGCGAGCCCGGTCCTGGTCGAGCACGCGTGGATTCCGTCGCTCGGCCTCCACTTCCGCTTGCTCGCGGACGGATTCGGGACGTTCTTCGCACTCCTGATCTCCGGGATCGGCGCGCTCGTCAGCCTCTACTCGATGGCCTATGCGACGCGAAGCCTCGGCAACGCGCGCATCGGCCGCTACTACGCGGAGCTCGCCGCGTTCATGGGCGCGATGCTCGGCATCGTCGTCGCCGACGACCTGGTCGTGCTGTTCATCTTCTGGGAGGTCACGAGCATCACCTCGTACCTCCTGATCGGGTTCTGGTACGAGCGCGAGCCCGCGCGGGACGGTGCGCTCACGGCGCTGCTCGTCACGGCGACCGGCGGGCTCGCGATGCTCGCCGGCTTCGTTCTGATCGGCCTCGCGACGGGAAGCTACACGCTGAGCGAGATCGTCGGTGATCCGGCACGGCGCGAGGCGCTGATCGCGTCGCCCGCATTCGTGCCGGCGATGCTGCTCGTGCTCGCGGGTGCATTCACGAAGTCGGCGCAGGTTCCGTTCCACTTCTGGCTCCCCGGCGCGATGGTCGCGCCGACGCCGATCTCGACCTACCTGCACTCCGCGACGATGGTGAAGGCGGGCATCTTCCTGCTCGCGCGCGTCACACCGCTCTTCGCCGCGTCGCTGCTCTGGCCGGTGCTGGTGGTGCCCGCGGGCCTCGCGACGCTCCTCCTCGGCGCCTGGCAGTCGTTCCGCGAGACCGACCTGAAGGCGCTGCTCGCCTACAGCACGGTCGCGACGCTCGGCCTCGTGACGCTGCTGTACGGCCTCCGCGCCCCCGAGCTCGACGTCCTGCAGATCCTCTCGCACGCGACGTACAAGGGCGCCCTGTTCATGGTGGCGGGAATCGTCGAGCACGCGACCCACACGCGCGATCTGCGCGAGCTCGGCGGCCTGCGCAAGAAGCTGCCCATCACCTTCGCGATCTGTCTGCTCGCCGTGCTCTCGATGGGCGGATTGCCACCGCTGTTCGGCTTCGTCGCGAAGGAAGCGCTCTACGGGGCGCTGATCGAGAGTCCGCTGCTCGGGCAGCAGCCGTTCGTGCAGGCCGCCGTGGTGGTGGGCGTCGTCGTCGCCAACGCCTTCCTGCTCGCGAGCGCGCTCAAGCTCCTGATCGGCGTCTTCTTCGGAGGCGCGCCGGACGGAGGGCACGCGCACGCGGAGCCCGAGGCGCACGGCGAGAGCCCGATGCTGTGGATTCCGCCCGCGATCCTGGCCGCGCTCGCGCTGGGGCTCGGGCTCTTCGCTTCCAGCGCCTCGGTTCAGTGGCTCGTGAGCGGCCTCTCTTCGGCGCCCGGCGCTGCGCTCGAGCTCTCCCTCGTACCCGCGCACCTCGGTCCGTTCGCGCTCTCGCTCGCGACGATCGGGCTCGGCCTTGCGATCTACGGTGGGCGTGCCCGGGTCGAGACTCTGCAGACCCGGCTCGACCGGCTGCTCGACGCCCAGGCGGCGTTCGACGGGATCATCGCGCGCGTCACGCGCTTCGCCGAAGGCTACAGCGCGTGGTGGCAGAACGGGTCGCTGCGCTGGTACCTGACGGCGCTTCTCCTGTTCACGTCGCTGATCAGCTTCGTCGCGCTCGCGGAGGGCGGGATCTCGATCGCCAACGCGAGCGTCGGCTTCGAGAACCTGACGTGGGAGGCCGTGAGCCTGGCGGTGCTCGCGATCGGCGCGACGCTCGCGGTCGTGCGCGCCGACACGCGCCTGGGCGCGGCGCTCGCGCTCACCTCGAGCGGTTTCCTGGTGGCGCTCATCTATGCCCTGTACCGCTCCCCGGACATCCTCCTCACGCAGATCCTGATCGAGACGGTCTCGACGATCGTCATCCTGCTCGTTCTCTATTTCATGCCCACCTTCCGCAAGGACGGCCTCTCGCCCGCTCAGAGCGCGTGGAACGCGGCGGTGTCGGGTGCCTTCGGGCTGGCGATCTTCGTCTTCGTCGTCCTGTGCACGAGCCCCGGCTTCCGCGAGACGCGCAATCTCGGACAGGACTACCTCGCGCGGAGCCTCGGCGAAGCCGGCGGTCGAAATGCCGTGAACGTCATCATCGTCGACTTCCGCGCCATGGATACGATCGGCGAGATCACCGTCCTGGTCGTCGTGGGGCTGTGCGTGTTCGGACTGCTGCGCGCACGGCGGGTGGAGGGCTGATGCACGAGTCACCCGTCCTGCGCACCGTCGCGCGAATCGCGGTCCCGCTCACGATCCTGCTGTCCCTGCGCATCTTCGAGCAGGGACACGACATGCCCGGCGGCGGCTTCATCGCCGGCGTGCTCGCCGCGGCCGCGGGCGCGATGCACCTGCTGGCCTTCGGCCTCGGGCGTGCCGCCCGCTTCCCGTGGTGGCGGCTTTCGGTGCTCGGCCTGCTCTGCTCCGTCATGAGCGGAACCGTTCCGCTGCTCACGGGGTCGACCTTCATGGACCACGTGATTCTCGACTTCCAGGTTCCGTTCCTGGGACACGGCCACCTGCCGAGCGCGACGTTCTTCGATCTCGGCGTCTACCTGATCGTTCTGGGCACGCTCATGACGCTCTTCGTCGAGCTCGGGCTGGAGGAGCAACCGTGGAGCTCCTGATGGCGCTGGTCACGGGCGTGATGTTCGCGGCGGGCAGCTACATGATCCTGCGCCCGAGCCTGATCCGCGTCGTCATGGGCTTCGGCCTGCTCTCGAACGCCGCGAATCTGCTCTTGATCACGTGCGGCGGGTTCTCGGCGGACTGGGAATCCCCGTTCATCTCGGATGGCGCGGCGCCACTCATGGATCCGCTGCCGCCCGACATCATCCTGACCGCGATCGTGATCAGCTTCGCGGTCGGCGCGCTCCTGCTCACGGTCTCGTACCGGATCTATCTCGATCACGGCACCGACGACCCCGAGAAGCTTCCACCGGACTCGCTGGCGTGAACCGCATCCTCATCATTCCCGTGCTCGTGCCGTTCCTGACGGCCCTGCTGCTCGCGTTCCTCAACGGCTTCCCGCGGCTCGAGCGCGCGGTGAACCTGGCGTCGTGCACGGGGCTCTCGGTCTTCGTCTTCTGGCTGCTGGCTCAGGTCGACCAGAACGGGATCCAGGCCATGGTCGTCGGCGGCTGGGTCGCGCCGTGGGGCATCGCCTTCGTCGCCGACCGGCTCGCTTGCATCATGCTGTGTCTGTCGATGTCCGTCGGGACGCTCGTCCTGCTCTACACGTTCTTCACCGCCGATCGCGTGCAGGAGCGCTACTTCTTCCATCCGCTCTTCCAGATCCTGCTGCTCGGCGTGAACTGGTCGTTCATCACGGGAGATCTCTTCAATCTGTTCGTCGCGTACGAGGTCATGCTGATCGGCTCGTACGGCGTGATGATGGTCGGCGCGTCGAAGCAGCAGGTGCGCCAGACCATGAAGTACATCGCGATCAACGCGTTCGGCTCGACGATCTTCGTGGTCTGCTGCGGCCTCGTCTACGCGACCCTCGGCACGCTCAACATGGCCGACATCGCGGTGCGCTCTGCTCAGCTCGTCGGCACGCGCGCCGCGCTGGTGACGGCGGTCTCGGTCCTGCTCATGGTCGTCTTCGCGCTGAAGGCTGCGGCGTTCCCGCTCTTCTTCTGGCTGCCGGACTCGTACCCGATCGTGCCCGCGGGCGTGAACGGGTACCTCGCGGGGCTGCTCACCAAGGTCGGGGTGTACTCGCTGCTGCGGATGTTCGTGCTCTGCTTCCGTCAGCCCGGCGCGGAGTTCGTGCTCGAGCTCCTGCTGATCCTCTCCGGCTTCACGATGCTCTTCGGCGTCCTGGGCGCGATGTGCCAGTGGGAGGTCCGCAAGATCCTCTCGTGGCACATCATCAGTCAGGTCGGTTACATGGTGATGGGCATCGGTCTCGCCGTCGGCGGCGCGGATCTCGCCCAGGCCGCCGTCGCGGCGACGATCTTCTACATCGTTCACCACATCGTCGTGAAGTCGAGCCTGTTCCTGATCGGCGGCATCGCCGGACGCGTGTCGGGCTCGCAGGAGCTGCACGAGATGGGCGGAATCATCGATCGCGCGCCGGGCGTCGCCGGCCTGTTCCTGGTCGCGGCGTTCTCGCTCGCCGGAATGCCGCCATTCTCGGGCTTCTTCGCCAAGTTCGTGCTGATCCGCGCGGGCCTCGAGGGCGGCCACGGGCTGATCATCTTCGTCTCGCTCGTCACCAGCCTCCTCACGCTGTATTCGATGAGCAAGATCTGGTCCTACGCTTTCTGGCGTACGCCCGACGAGCCGCGCGAGCCCGGCCTCTACCGCGGGATGATGGTGCCGACGGCGGTGCTGGTCGCCTTCACCGTGCTGATGGGCGTCGTGGCGGAGCCCTTCCTGAGGCTCGCGAACGACGCGGCGCGGGACCTCGTCGATCCGAGCGCCTACCAGCAAGCCGTCCTGAATCCGGTTCAGGCGCTGGCTGCCGTGCGCGTCGGAACCGAGGAGGGCCGGCCGTGATCCACCTGGTGCGGATGTTCTACATGATCCGCTACGGCCTGATCTTCTCGAAGGCCCTGGTCATGTCGACGATCGACGTGACGAAAGCCGTCCTTCGCCGCGACATGGACTTCAAGCCGGGCTTCCTCGCCGTCGACATGGCGTGCGAGACGGACTTCGAGATCACGAGTCTCGCGAACTCGATCACGCTGACGCCGGGGACGATCTCCGTCCACGTCGACCTCGAGAGCCGCAAGATCATCATCCACGCGCTGAACGTCGGCGACGATCCCGACGCGGTGCGCCGCGACGTCCAGCAGACCCTCGAGGCGAACATCCTGAAGTGGACGCGCGCGGGGAACTGGCCACCGAGGACGAGCTGATGAGTCCGTTCCTGTACTGGGTCTCGATCGTGTGTCTCGCCGCGCTCTTCGGCGGCGGCGCGCTGTGCGTGCAACGCGTGGCGATCGGCCCGAGCGCCGCCGACCGGGCGGTCGCGCTCGACACGCTCACGATGGTCTTCGTCGGCGTCGTCTGCATCGTCTGCGTGCTGTGGAGCTCGGCGCTCTACTTCGACGCGGTCTGGATCCTGACGCTCGTCGGATACCTCGGCTCCGTCGCCGTCGCGCGATACCTCGAGAAGGGGAAGCTCTTCTGATGCCCACCGTGATGGAGCTGCTCGCGGCCGCGGCGATGCTGACCGGCACGTTCCTCACCGTGGTGGCGTGCGTCGGACTGGTCCGCTTCCCGGACGTCTATTGCCGGATGCACGCGGCGGGCAAGGCGGGGACCCTCGGCGTTTCGCTCCTGATCCTGGCGACGATGATCGACTTTGCGCCGCACGAGACCTGGGTGCCGATCCGCGGGGCACTCGCGATCTTCTTCCAGTTCCTGACGACGCCCGCCGCCACACACATCCTCGCGCGCGCGAGCTACGTCTCCGACTACCGGTTGGACGAGCGGACCGCCGTCGACGAGCTCAAGACCTTCCTGCCGTCGCGGCCACACGAGACCTACGGGCGCGAGTAGGCTCCGCGCGTGCTCTTCGAGCCGGAGCGCCACGAGCCGCTGCGCGAGCGCGCCTGGGACGAGACGCGCGCGCGCGACGCGATCAGGCGGATCGTCGCGGAGGCGGAGGTCGCCTTCGCGCCCGGGGACTTCTGGCCCGTGCATCCGCTCGACGGTCGCGCGTCGGTCTCGCTCTACATGGGCGCGGCGGGTGTGATCTGGGCGATCGATCACCTGACGGATCAGGGCGTCGTGCAGAAGCAGCGCGACTGGGCGCCGATCGCCGAGTCGCTCGTCGCGCGCAGCCACGAGATGCTCGCGTCGTTCCCGGCGGCGCGGCGGAGCTTCGCCTTCGGGGAGGCGGGGCTCGCGCTGGTCGGGCATCGCCTCACGCGGAGCCCGGTCTGGATCGAGCGCATGCTCGAGGCCGCACGCGCGAACCTCGATCACGAATCGAACGAGCTCTTCGTCGGCACGCCGGGAACGCTGCTCGCGGCCCGGGCGCTCGCGGAGGAGACGGGCGACGCGCGGCTGCGCGACGTCGCATCCGAGAGCGCCGAGCGCGTGCTCGCGGAGCTGCGCTTCGAGCCCGAGTACGGCTGTGCGCTCTGGACGCAGGAATTCGGCGGCCGGACGAAGATGCTCGGTGCGGCGCACGGCTTCGCGGGAAACGTCTGCGCGCTGCTGTGCGCGGGAAACGCAGAGGCGCTCGGCCCCGAGGTCGAGCGCACGCTCGAGGCCACCGCGCTTCGCGCCGGCGACCTCGCGAGCTGGCCGCAGAGCGTGAGCCCGCCCCGGTCCGGCCGAACCGCGCCGCTCGTGCAGATCTGCCACGGCGCGCCCGGTGTGATCGTCGCGCTCGCGCGCCTCGCGCCGCGTCCGGGATCCCCGCTCGAGCCGCTGCTGCGCGCGGGCGGCGAGCTCACCTGGCGCGCGGGCCCGCTCGCGAAGGGCTCCAATCTGTGTCACGGCACGGCGGGGAACGGCTACGCCTTCCTGACCCTGTACGCGCGCACGGGCGAGCGCCTCTGGCTCGAGCGCGCGCGCGCCTTCGCGATGCACGCGATCGGCCAGTGGGAGGACGAGCGCACGCGCTACGGCCGCGGCCGCTTCTCGCTCTGGACCGGCGATGCGGGGCTGGCCTGCTTCCTGTGGGACTGCGTGCGCGAGCGGGACGCGTTTCCGACCCTGCACGTCTTCTAGAGAGGCGGCATACTTGCGCCATGAAGCGATTCATTCCGCCGGATGAGCTCGCCCGAGACCGGCGCTTCAAGCGCGCCAGCTCGAAGAACCAGCTCCTGCCTTCGCTGCCCGACGATCCCGAGCAGATCGCGGACATCCTCGAGGCGATCGGGCCGAAGATCCGCCAGCGCATCGAGGGTACCGCGCTCGAGCCGCTCTTCGATGAGCTCGGACCCGGCTTCGCCTTCCTGATGAACGCCGGCCAGCCGAGGCCCGGGTCGCCGTACGCGGAGCAGCAGCTCAAGATCCGCCTGCACGGCATCTACGTCGGCGAGCTCCAGGCGCTCGAGGCCGCAGGGCGAACGCTCTGGGATTTCCCGGACGCACCGTGGGAGTTCAAGATGAACATGGCCCGCCAGTGCTGGGACGAGGCGCGCCACGTGCAGACCTACGAGAAGCTGATCGAGCGCGCCGGCGGCGAAGTCGGCGAATACCCCGAGAACACCTTCCTGTTCGAGACCTCGTGCCACGACGATCCGGTGCTGCGCGTGACCGGCGTGAACCGCTGCCTGGAAGGGCTCGCCTGCGATGCCTTCCGACAGCTGATCGACTACGGCAAGCAGGTCGGCGACGACGTGCTCGAGCAGGCGGTCGACTTCGTGCTCGCCGACGAGCTCACGCACGTGCGCTTTGGCAGCGACTGGGTGAAGGAGTTCACGAAGGGCGATCCCGAGCGGCTCAAGCGCGCGCAGGCCTTTCAGCGCGAGACCGATCAGCGCTTCACCTTCGGCGGCGCGCGCACGATCGCGCGCGAGGACCGGCTCGAGGCGGGCTTCACCGAGGAAGAGGTCGCCGAGCTCGAGGCGATGACCGGACCCGGTCCGAAGCGCGAGACGCTCCTGCGCGGCGCCGAGATCGCGCGCGATCGGCACGTCGCGAAGCGCGCGCGCTCCTAGGCCGGCGCGCGTTCGCGCGCTTCACGGGTGAGGCGCACGAACACCTCGCGCGCCTCACGGGCCTCGATCTCGCGCCCGAACGCCACGTAGCGAAGCTCGTCCGGCGCCTCGGTGCGGACCAGGAAGCCCGCGCGGTCGACGGTCGTGATCTGCGCGCGCTCCGGTGCCTGGCCGGCGGCCACCGCGACGATCGCGCGCAGCGCATCCTCGTGGTCCGCGTTCATGTGCGAGACGATTCCCGGCGCGGCCTCGCGCAGGCCCGCGCCGAGGGGATCGCGCAGGATCGCGCCGGGCTCCAGCCAGCGGATCGCGCCGAAGCCGCCGATGGCGCGCACGCGCACCGGCTCGATCGCGTAGTAGCGGAAGTCGTGCGTTCCGAGATACCCCGGAGCGTCCGGTACGCGCTCGCGGTAGCGCGCGTGGATCTCGGCGAGCGCGGGGTCGTCGTCCGCGAGCGCGCGCGCCCGACCCAGGACGGTGACGCGCCAGCTCGCCTGCG
>CAZMKX010000056.1:8457-11772 GCA_964566375.1 uncultured Myxococcales bacterium | reverse complement strand
GCCGACCACCACCTCGCGCCCGAGGGCTTCCTGCTCTACTCCGTAGACCTCGCGACCGTTCGCGACGAGCTCGCGCGGAGCGCCTACCCCGCACTCGGCGATACGCCGACCTACACCGGACTGCTCGCCGCCACGCACTGCGCGCGCGCGGACGTCGACACCGGTCCGGGTCGCGCCGAGGCGCTCGCGGACGCCGACGGCGCACTCGCGGGTCTCGAAGCGCTCATGCGCGTGACCGGCCGCCGCGGGCTGCTGGCGCGCGGCATGCAGCGCACGCCTCCGCCTCGGGACGCGCAGTCCGACAGCCGCTGGTTCACGGGCGGACCCGGCTACGAAGCCTACTTCTGGCGCGGCGACGTCTCGCGCGACCAGTACGCGAACGGTCTCCTGCCGGCACTCGCGGCCTGCCGCACGCATTTCCCCGCGCGCGTGCGCGCGCTCGCGGTGGACGTCGCGGAGCTCTTGCTCGAGACCGACATGCGGCTCGTCGATCCCGACGGTCGCGTCACGCGGTACGGCGAGCTCGGTCCGTCCGCCGGCTACGGCTTCAACTCGATCGCCAAGCTCACCGGCTACGCCGTCTTCGCACTCGCCGCCGAGGCCGATCGCGATCCGCGCTTCGCCGCGAAGCGCGACGCGCTGCGCGATCGCGATCGCGTCGTCGCGACGTCGGGCATCAGCAACGTTCGCGTGCTGGGCATGACGAGCTTCTCGAACGAGCTGATGGCGTGGAACCTGTACCGCGTGCTCGTGCCGTTGGCCCGGCGCACGAACGATCCCGCGCTCGCGGACCTCGAGTACGGGCTGGCGCGAAGCTGGCTGCGCGTGCGACCCGACGGAAACGCCTACTTCGCGCTGCTCCACTGCCAGCTCGCGCCCGACGCCTGCGCGCCCGACGACGTGAAGAGCGCGCGAGAGCTCCTGCTGCGCTTCCCGCTCGAGAAGCGCCGGCTGCCACCGTCGCCGGCGCTCGACGCGCTGCCGCGGGCGTTCCTGCCGTCGCGCAAGCTCCAGGTGCAGGCGCGCGAACCCGTTCCGATCGAGCTGCGCCCGGCGGAGACCTTCGAGTGGAAGTCGAGTCCGTACCGTCTCGACGCCTCGACACAGCCGAGCGTCGAGTACACCGGGCTCGACTACCTCGCCGCGTACTGGCTGCTCCGCGGCTTGCAGGTCCGCTAGACGCGGTACTCGTAGCGCTTGCCGGGCTCGCGTTCACAGTCCGGCGGGTAGCTCGCGTGCTTGTCGGCGTAGTAGCGCGCGCGCTGGTCGCCCTCGGACGCGCGGTTGTAGGTGACGTACAGAACGCGTCGGTGCTCCGCCGTTCGGTTCGGCGCGGAGCGATGCGGCAGATACGAATCGAAGAAGAGCGCGTCGCCGGGCTGCATCGGGTACGGGACGAACTCGAGCTCGGCGAGCGCCGCGTCGCCGAGCGGCGCCCAGAGCTCGCCGATCAGCTCACGCCGGTGCTTCCAGTGCGCGAGCTCGAGGCAGCCGTTCTCGGGCGTCGCGACGTCGAGCGCGATTGCCGCCGTGAGGTACAAGCTCGCGTACGCGTTCCAGCCGGCCTGCGCGTCCTGGTGCGGCTCGACGGCGCCGCCGCCCGGCAGCTTGAAGTTGATCTTGTCCTTGAAGAGCACTGCCCGCTCGCCGAAAAGCGCCGAGGCGGCGCCGATCAAAGGCTCGCCCGTGATCAACTCCGCGAGCGCGGCGTGATGCGGCGCGAAGTTCTCGATCCGGTTCAAGAGGCGCTTGCCCGGCTCGGCGAGGCTCGGTTCGAAGTACATCCACGCGCGACCCGGCTGCTCGGGCGCGGATTCGAGCTCGTCCACCCACTTCGAGATCCGCTCGATCGCGCGCGCGTCGAAGAGACGCGGAACGGCGGCGAAGCCGGCGCGCCGGAACGACGCGACCTGGTCCTCATTCACGGATTCAACGGCGGATCGAGCCAAGTCCAAGCCTCCCGGTTCGGTCGCGAAAGCGCGGGAGCTTGCGAGCAATCGCCTCCCACACCAGCGCGATGAGATTGTTCGACGTCCAGTACAGGACCATTCCCGCGGGGAACGAGTAGAAGAGCAGGAAGAACGCGAGTGCCATTCCGTACAGACCGAGGCGCTGCCGGCGGAGCAGGTGCGGCGAGAGCGTTCCGTCGTCGTGCAGTCGCGACGAAAGCAGCGTCACCGCACTCATCACGAACGGCAGCGCGTTCAGCGTCGGGCCGAAGAACGGGAGCGGGTGCGGAAAGGCGGCGATCGCGTCGGGCTGCGCCAGGTTCGCGATCCACAGGAACGAGACGCCGTCGAGCACGAACGCCTCGTCGAGCGCGTGATAGGCGGCGAAGAAGATCGGAATCTGGATCGCGACGCTGAGCAGGCTCTTCAAGCCGAAGAAAGGGCTCACGCCGTGGTCGCGGTGCAGCGCGAGGAGCCGCTCGCTGCGCTCCGCCGCGCGCGAGCTCGCCTTGATCGCGGCGATCTGCGGCTGCAGCCGCGACTGCATCTCGTTCACCTCGCGCTGCCAGCGCTCGGCGAGCCCCGAGAGCGGACGCATCAAGATCTTCACGCAGACGGCGAGCCCGACGATCGCGACTCCTGGACTGCCGACGAGCCGGCACAGCGCACCGAGCAGTCCTTGAAGCCCGAGCGCGAGCCAGCGCATCCAGAACCACAGGTGCGGGAAGAGCAGACCCTCGAGCGCGGGGTCCACCGCGCCGAGCATTCCGCGCGAGATCGGCCCGGAGTAGACGCGAACGGTCTGTCGCGTCGCGGTGTCGCCAGGCTCGCGCTTCGCGACCCACGTCCAGAAGCGGCCGCGCACGCCGTGCCAGCCCGCCAGGTCCACCGTCGCTTGATCGGCGCCCGGCGCGATCGCGAGCTCGAGCGGGTGCACGCGCGCGAAGCCCTCCGCGTCCGCTCCGGCGACATCGAGCTCGAGCGTGGACGTGTAGCCGTGGCGCGGAATTCGCCACGTCTTCCGCAGCACTTCCCCGCCTTCGAGCGGCTCGGAGATCAACACGAGCACGATCGTCGAGGCATCGTCGTGGCGCTCCGCGCGGTAGCTCGGCGCCGCTCCGGTGACCGCGGCCGCCGCCCATTCCTCGCGGGTCCGTGGCGCAGCGCAGCCGGGGTGGCAGGCCTCCCAGCGCACGGGCACTCCGCCCGCGCTCGCGAAGCTGATGCGCAGCGAGTCGGTCTGCACGTCGAAGTCCGACGCCGACGCCGACGCCGCGCGCGCAAGCGCGGACAGGAGCAGCAGCGGAACGAGCCACACGGTCGCGCGCAGGCGCATCACGCCTTCGATTGCCGCGCCGACGCGCGC
>CAZMKX010000056.1:0-8357 GCA_964566375.1 uncultured Myxococcales bacterium | reverse complement strand
CGACGCGCGCGATCTCCGCGGCCGCGACCTGCGCGCTGCGGCCCGGATTGAAGACGCAGCGCTCGCGCAGCGAAGCGGCGCGCGCGCGGAAGCTCGCAGGGTCGGCGAGCAGCTTGTCGACCACGTTCGGCGCCTCGTCGAGCCGCGCGGGATCGAGCACGGCGCCGATCTCCGAGCGGATCGACGCTTCGAGGGGCTCGAGGCCGAGCGCGCGCCACTCGGGATTGCGCACGCGCGCGGGCACGTCGATGAAGAGGGCCGGCTTCTCGAGCCCGAGGCCCCACTCGATCGCCATCGCCGACCAGTCGCAGACGAGCAGGTGCGCGCGGAACAGCGACGAGGTGTCGCCCATTCGGTCTTCGTACTCGAAGCGCGGGTGCTCGCCGAAGCGCGCGCGGATCTTCGCCACCACTTCGGGGCTCTGCTGCGCGGTCATGTAGTGAGGGCGCACGATCACCCGGTAGCCCGCCTCGAGAAGCGTCGCGACGAGCCGCTCGCCGCAGACGTTGAGAAGCGAGGTCTCGCCCCAGGTCGGTGCGACCAGCAGCGTCGGCGGCCCTTCCTGGGAAGGGGCGGGCTTCGTCTCGCGCTCGGCGAGCAGCGCCTCGAGGCGCGCGTAGCCGTGCTCGACCAGGCGCTTCGCGGGCAGGTGCGCGAGCGCCTCGCGCCGGCGGATCTCGCGGACGTGGTGCGGGCCGGCACACAGTATGGTGTCGTAGTGGTCGTACGAGGCGGCGAAGTCCGCCATGTGGGTGCTGCCGAGGCTGTGGAAGAGATAGACGTAGTGGACCGGGTGCACGGAGCGGCGCAGCTCGAAGTTCCCCAGGTCCATCATCGTCAGGACCAGGACGTCCGCGTCGAGAACCTGGAAGAAGACGATGCGCAGCAGACCCTTCCGGATCAGGAACGGGAGCACGCGCGGGTTCCCGGTCGCGAGGCCCGGATCCGCCTCGTCCGACGTCACGTAGCAGACGACGCAGCCGGGCTCGCGCGTGAGCTGCGAGACGATCGGCTCGAAGTGGTGCCAGTCCTGCCGGCTCTCCGAGTAGAAGACGATCCGGCGCTGCTCGCGATCCAGCTTCCGGAAGCGACGGTACTCGCGCCACGAATCCAGGAAAGTCGGCTTCACCGCGCCGCGCGTCGCGTCAGCCTTCGAGCGACTCATCGCTACCGGGACCGGATGGCCCGCTGCGTCCGGGACCGCGCCGGAACAGGGAGAGGAGCTTGTGCCAGTACGCCTGTACGCCCATTCCCACGGCCGCGACGAAGGCGACGACTCCCGAGACGATCATCGAGCCCGTCTGCGGGTCGAGGTACGCGTAGGCGGGCAAGGGCAGGGTGAGGATCAGGACGAGCACGACGAGTGCGCGGATCTTCGGGGTCACGTGCGGACTCTCCTCTGTGGCAGGCTGGTCGCATCTGCGAACGCGACGAGCAATCGATCGATGTCCGAGTCGGAGATCTCCCCCATCGTCGAGATGCGGAAGAGCTGGTCGCGAAGCGGCGGCTGGCCGGCATAGATCACGAAGCCGCGCTTCTTGAGCTCGTCGTGGAGCGCGTCGTAGCGCAGCGCCTCCGGGAACCGGTAGCTGCGTAGCACGACGGACGACACCTCGGGCGCGAGATACGGTGCGATCTGCAGCTCGTGGAGACCGGCGCGGACCCGCTCGGCAAGCGCGCGGTAGCGCGCGTGCCGCGCGCGCCATCCGCCGGCCTCGAAGAGCTCGTCGAGCGCCTCGCGCAGCGCGTGGAACGCGGGGACGATGGGCGTGAACGGCGTTCCGCCGCGCTCCTGCTCGCGCGCCCATGCTCCGAGGTCGAGGTAGAGCGAGCGGGGCGGATCGGCGGAGCGCTCGAGCGCGTCGCGGCGCACGACGACGAACGAGAGGCCGAGCGCGCCGTGCAGGCACTTGTGTGCGGTCGCAGTGCACGCCGCTGCCCCCCAGGCGTCGAGGTCGAGCGCCTCCGCGCCGAAGCTGCTCACGGCGTCGACGAGGAGCGCCACGCCGCGCTCGCGGCACAGCGCAGCGATGGGAGCGAGGTCGTTCAAGCGGCCCGTGGTCGTCTCGTGGTGGACGACCGCGACGTGCGTGAAGCCGTCGCGCGCCGCGAGCGCTCGCCGGACGGCGTCGAGCCGGATCGCGCCACCCGCTCCGAAGCGCAGCGAAGTCGTCGAAATGCAGTGGCGCCGCGCGATCTCGCTCATGCGCTCGCCGTAGACGCCGTTGTCCAGAACGAGCAGCCGTCCGCTCGCCGGGACGAGGCTCGCGACCATCGCCTCGACGGCGAGCGTGCCCGAGCCGCCCAGGATCACCGCCTGCCAGATTGCCGCGTCGAGGCCGTACACCGAAAGGAGTCGCGCGCGGACCGCCGACTGCAGCTCGCCGAACTCCGGCTCGCGATGGCAGAGGTCCTCGGCCGCGAGCGCCCGCCGCACGCGCGTGCTCAGATTCACCGGTCCCGGATTGAGCAGGATCATGACCGCCCACCGCGGACGCGCGCGGCGCCTGCGGTCTTCCGCAGGTGATCCGCAAAGCGCGCCCGTACCTGCTCGGGCGAGAGCTTCGGGCGCGGGGGCTCGCGCTCGACGCCCGGACGGATCTTCAGCGCCGCGAAGCGCGGACCCCCCGCGGCAGTCGGGTCGAGCACGGTGTCCAGCACCGCGAGATCGTCGCCTTCGAGCGCGGGTGCGTAGCCACACGCGGCGGCGACGACGGCGAACGAGACGGAGCCGGAAAGCGTCGGTTGTCCGCCGGTCGACTCGTGCATCCCGTTGTCGAGGACGATGTGGACGAGGTTGTCGCGCCCGTAGCGGCCGAGCGTCGCGATCGCGCCCATCCGCATGAGCGCAGCGCCGTCTCCGTCGACCACGACCACGCGCACGCCCGGGCTCGCCAGCGAAACGCCCAGGCCGACCGACGAAGCGCAGCCCATCGAGCCGACGACGTAGAGCTGGCTCGCGCGGTCTGCGATCGCGCAGAGCTCCCGGGAGGTGTAGCCGGTCGTCGCGACCACCACCGCGCTGCTCTCCGGCGTCGCGTCGACGATGTGCTGCAGCGCCTGCGCGCGCGTCGGCCTTGCCGTCGTCGTGATCGTGCGCGGAATCCCACCGAATCGGCTGGCGCGTGGGTCGGCTGGACGGTCGCCCGCGCTCCGCGCGGCGTAGGGCGCGACGCTGCCCTTGCGCAGAACCAGCGCGTACGGCCTCGACTCGGCCTCCATGTGCTTGCGCGCGCGATCGAGCGCCGGGCCGATTGCCGCGCGTTCGGTCGGGAAGGCCTCCCATGGAATCTGCAGCAGCTCCAGCATGCGCTCGGTGATCGAGCCCATCAACGCGTGCTGGGGCTCGTCGCGAAGGTCGGGGTCGCCGCGCAGCGTGACGATCAGCAGCACCGGAATACGCAGCGTGTGGGTGAGCGACGAGAGCGGGCTCACGGCGTTCCCGAGCCCGGAGTTCTGCATGATCGCGACGCCGAGCTGGCCGCCGAGCGCCCAGCCCGCCGCGATCGCGACGGCCTCGCCTTCGTTCGCCGCCCCTACCCAGCGCAGCGACGGATGCTCGATCGCGCAGTCGATCAGCGGCGTCAGGAACGAGCACGGCACGCCCGTCCACAGGCCGAAGCCGTGCTGGCGCGACCCTTCGATGAACTCCGGTGCCTCGATCATCGCGGTCCGTCCTCAGTCCAGTGAGCCGTGCGCGAACGCGTTCGCGCGCTCGAGGTCGCCCAGGTCGTTCACGTCCAGCCAGTGACCGTGGACGTAGAGAACCGAGACGGGCCGGCCGGTCTCGACCAGGTGATTCAGGAGATCGGGCGTGCCCAGGCGCGTGAAGTCCGGGCGCGCCCGCAGCGCGTCGAGCCCCTCGCGGAGCCACTCCGCGCCCGCGCCGCGCGCGCGCATCATGCCGATCCAGCGGCCTTCCGGCGCGCGCTTCAGCACACCGCACTCGCGCGAGATGCGCTGCAGGCGGACGGCCTGGCGGTACATCGCGCGGTCGTCGGGCGCACTGCACCACGCCAGGTCGTTCCGGTTGCCGCGCTCCGGCAGCGGCGCGGAGTCGACGACGACGGTGAGCGGAGCGGTGACGTCCACCAGCTCGCGCAGCATGTATTCGCGGAAGAGCAGGTCGCCGTACAACACGATCGTGTCGGGGCCGAGTTTCTCGCGCGCGCAGGCGAGCGAGGCGAGCTCACCCCCGCGCTCGAAGTCGCGGTTGTGGATGATGCGCACGCCTGCCACGTCGATCGCGCCCGCCTTGTAGCCGGCCACGACGTCGATCTCGTGAATGCCCTCGCCCTTGAAGCGGTCGACCAGACGGCGCAGGAGCGGCTTGCCCGCGACCTCGAGCATCACCTTCGGCCGTTCGGCGGTCAGTGACTCCAGGCCGTCGCCCCGCGACGCGGCCAGGATCACGGCGCTCGGGCGCGGCTGACCCGAGCGCGTGTAGACCTTCTCGGCCGCGAGCAGCTCGTCGGCGCCCTGCAGGCGGAAGATCTCGCGCACCGGCGCGATCTGACCTTCGACCTCGACGAGGCTCTCGGCTTCGCACACCAGGCGCGCAGCGCGCTGCATCGCCGAAACCGAAGCGCGCAGCAGGTGGTTCGCCCAGATCACCGTGCTGATCCCGGCGCTGCGGAACACCTCCGTCGGGGTGCTGTAGTAGGTCGTGGGGACGACGACGAGCGGGAGGCGCGAACCGAACGCGCGGGCGAACGCGAGGATCTCGTCGGCGTCGCGCCGCTTGCTGTGGATCAGGATCGCGTCGGCGCCCGCGTTCGCGTAGGCGTTGGCGCGGCGCAGCGCCTCGTCGATTCCCCAGCCGGCGATCAGCGCTTCGACGCGCGCGACGATGCAGAAGTCGGGGTCTCGCTGGCTGTCCTTGCCCGCCTTGATCTTGCCGCAGAACTCGTCGACGTCGGCAAGCGGCTGCCGCTCGCCCTCGATGAAGCTGTTCGTCTTCGGAAAGAGCTTGTCCTCGATGCACACGCCGGCGCCACCGCTGCGTTCGAGCTTCGCGACCAGGCGCCGCATGTTGTTGAAGTCGCCGTAGCCGGTGTCGCCGTCGAGCAGGATCGGGATGGTCGTCGCGTCCGCCATCAGCTCGAGGATCTCGAGCACCTGCGTCCACGACAGCTCGTTGTTGTCGCGCACCCCGCACTGTGCCGAGATCGCCAGGCCGCTCGCCCAGATTCCCTTGAAGCCCGCCTCTTCGGCGATGCGCGCGCTGATCCCGCTGTGCGCCTCGAGCAGGAACTCCGTTGCGGGCGAGCGCAGCAGCGCGCGCAGCGCGGCGCTCTTCGTCGGCGGTCCGCTCACGCGCGCGCCCCGCTCTGCGAAAGGCGCGGCAGGATCTCGTGCTCGGCGCGCCGCACGTCGTCGGCGAAGTCGATCTCGAGCCACGGGAGCCCGGTGATGTCCTCCCAGCGGAACTGCTCCGGTGCGGCGAGCAGGAGATCCCGGATCGCCTCCTCGTACGGCTCGTCGAGGCGATCGGCTTCGACGTACGCGTCGCAGCGCGCCGCGAGCGCGCGCGCGACGGGCTCCGAGAAGCGGAAGAAGCCGACCGATTCGCCCGCGAGGTCGTAGTCGAGATCCGCCGCGAGGCGCTTGCGGAACTCCACTGCGAGGCCGCGACGCAGGCACAGCTTCACGGCCTCCTGGCCGGTGTCGTCGAACTTCCGGTCCATCAGGAAGACGTTTCCGGGTCGCGCGACGAGCCGCGCGAGGACCTCCGCGTCGTAGAGCACGTCCGCGTCCATCAGCAGCACGTCGCCACCGGCGCGAAGCGCTTCGCGCACGGACCAAAGCGACACGACGCTGCCGCGCTCGAAGCGCGGATTCGTCACGGCCTTCGTGCGCAAGGTAGACGCCACCGCGTCGAGCTCCGCGCGCACGTCCGACTCGCGGTAGCCGACCGCGAGCACGATCTCGTCCACGCCCAGACTTCGCAGGCAGTCGACGTGGCGACGCAAGAGACTCTTGCCGCCGAACGTCAGGAGACACTTCGGCCGCTCGAGCCCGAGCGGGCCGAGGCGGATCCCCCGACCGGCGGCGAGCAGGATGGCTCGCATTCCCCCAAGGTGCTTCGCGCCGCGGTGTGCGTCCATGGACCGGGCGCGAACTTCGGGCGTGCGCGAGTGGAATGAGAGGATTCTCAGACGGCTCAAATCTGAGTCACATCTGCGGAACGTCTGCCCAGCGACGAGAGCGCGAATCCGCGACGGCTTCTATACTCCGCGCGCCGATGAAGCAGTCGCAGCGCAGAGAGCTCGCGCGTTGGAGCGGCGGGTTCTTCCTGCTGATCGGCGTGATGCTGGCCGTGATCGGCCTGCGCTACCTGGTCGACTACCCGTGGCCGCGCGACGCGATCGCACGGGTGTACACGGTCCTCGCGTACGTGAGTCACTTCGGGCTTCTCGGGCTTGCGCCGTGGCTGCTCGTCGTTCTTCCTCTCTCGCTTCTCGTGCCGTCGCGGCGGCTCGCGTTCACGCTGAGCGTCGGCCTCGCCGCGGCTTCGCTCGCGATCCTGCTCGTCGACAGCCAC
The DNA here is from genome assembly GCA_964566375.1 of uncultured Myxococcales bacterium. GTDB lineage: Bacteria > Myxococcota_A > UBA9160 > SZUA-336 > SZUA-336 > VGRW01. Next base: position 1,813 of record CAZMKX010000056.1, on the reverse strand, counting down.
GTCTTCGCCGAGGATCGCTTCCACCTGAGCGCGCTCGCGCTCGCGATCCTGGGCGGCACCACCTGGGTCTTCGCGCTCGTCTACTTCGGGATCTTCGTCGTGCTCTGCGCGCTCGTCGCGCGCGCCACGTGGCCGCGCCTCGCGCGCGTCTCCGAACGCAGGCTCGTCTCGCTGATCGCAGGCGGCGTGCTCGCCCCGTTCCTGGTCGCGCAGGCGCTGCACATCTGGGCCGACGCGACCTTCTACGTGCCGATCACGAGCTTCACGCCCTATCTGCCGCTCTACCGGCCGTGGAGCGCGCGCGAGCCGCTCGTCGCGGCGGGCCTGGTCCCCGAGGAGCGCTCGCAGGATCCGGCGCTTCTGCGCGAGCTCGCCGCGGATCGGAAGGGCGTGCTTCGCTACCCGCTCGCGGAGCTGCGCTGCACCACGCCCGCGACGCTCCCGAACATCCTCGTGATCGGTCTCGACGCGATGCGCCCCGACGCCGTCGACGCGCGCATCGCGCCGAACATCGAGCGCTTCGCGGGCGGCGCGCTGCGCTTCGAGAACCACTGGAGCGGCGGGAACGGCACGCGCGTCGGTCTGTTCTCGCTCTTCTACGCGATCCCGCCGACGTACTGGCGCGCGTTCTACTCCGAGCAGCGCTCGCCCGTGCTGATCGACCGGATCCAGGCGGCGGGCTACCAGCTCGGCGTCTTTCCCGGAAATCCCCCGGACAAGATCGTCGGGCTCGATCGGACGGCGTTTCGCAACGTGCCCGACCTGGTTGCGACGCAGGGCGACGCCGAGATCGCGAGCGGCTGGATCCGCTGGCTCGGCCAACGCGATCCGAAGCGCCCGTTCTTCGGCTTCCTGTTCCTCGAGTCCGCGCCCGGCGGCTGCAAGGCGAGCTACCCGAAAGTCACCGAGCTTCGCCCGGGCGCCTCGAAGATGGAGGAGCGCCGCGCCTGCTACGACACCGCGATCCACTACGCCGACCTGCAGGTCGGCGCCGTGCTCGACGATCTAGCGAAGCAGGGGCTCGACGACTCGACGATCGTGATCATCACCAGCGATCACGGCCAGGAGTTCGACGAGAACGGCCTGGGCTTCCACGGCCACGGCTCGAGCTACTCGCAGTACCAGCTCCACACGCCGTTCCTCGTGCGCTGGCCCGGGCGCGAGCCCGCCGTCGTCACGCGCCGCACCTCGCACAACGATCTCGCTCCCACGCTTCTGACGGACGTGCTCGGCTGCACGAACCCGCCCTCCGACTACAGCAGCGGCGGCAACCTGTTCACCGGACCCGAGTGGGACTGGCTCGTCGCCGCGAGCTACACGGGCTTTGCGATCGTCGAGCCCGAGCGCGTCACGATCAGCACCGGCATGTACTTCGAGACGCGAAACGCGTCCGACTACCGCGTCGCGCCCGACGGGCGACTCGACCGGGATGTGCTCGTGCGCGCGATCCGCGAAACCAGCCGCTTCCAGCGCGACTGAGCCGGCGTTCCCCCGACGGCCCGATCGTCGTACGATCGGGCTTGGCTTCGAGAGAAGCGGAGGGACGCAATGGGCACCATCACAACACCCCGAACCGTCACGCGCGCCGAGTGGCTCGAAGCGCGCAAGGCGCTCCTGGCCCGAGAGAAGGAGCTCACCTACGCGCGCGAAGCGCTGGCCGAAGCGCGCCGCGCGCTGCCGCGCGTGGCGATCGAGAAGGACTACGTCTTCGACACCGAAAAGGGTCGGGCGCGGCTCGGCGACCTGTTCGACGGCCGAAGCCAGCTGATCGTCTACCACTTCATGTTCCCCGAGAGCTGGCAGGCCGGCTGCA
>CAZMKX010000055.1:0-11774 GCA_964566375.1 uncultured Myxococcales bacterium | reverse complement strand
GGTGGCCGCGCTCGACCTCGTCGTTCACCGCCGCGAGCATGCCCATCGGGCCGCCCGCCATGACGAACTGCACGCCGCGCGTCCACGACTGGGTGGGCTGATAGACGGGACCGTCGCCGATCGCCTTCTGATCCGCGACGAGCAGGTCCTTCGTGTTCACCGCGACCGCGCGTATGCGGAGCTCCTCGCTCTCGAACCACTGGTCCACGTCCGGGTCCTGCCAGTCGGCGAGCGACGCGGGCCAGTTGAAGATGTGACCGGGCCGGCGCGACTTCGCCTCCGCCGCGTACTTCTCGTGCGCCGCCCGTCGGAACTCGTCGAGCCAGGGCGGCGCGCCGTCGCGGGCGACGGTCTTCACTTCCAGCGGAACGTACTCGCCGCTCTCGCGCCGCAGCACGCGGAGCGTGTGCGCGCGCGTCGGCAGGAGCGGTCCGATCATGTAGTAGACGAAGTCCTTCACGCGCTCCGGGCTCCACCAGTGCGCGTCGGGGGCGGCGCGGTTCTCGTCGAGACGGATCGAGATCGCGCCCATCGGATTCGCCGCGATGAACGCTTCGGAGACCTCCACCGCGCGCCGGATCGTGTCGCCCTTGTGGTCCGGATAGAGCGCGGTGAGCGTCGAGGCGCGACCGTCGTTCGTGACGATCGAGGTCAGCGCGCCGGGCGGGCTGTTGAAGCGCAGGAAGATCAGCAGCGCCCGCGCGGACTCGGGGATGATCTCCTGCTTCGGCTCGCCGTAGCGGAAGGCGCGGTTGGCTGCGCGCACGAGCGGAACCGGCGAGATCACCGCCACCGCGCCCGTCTTCGAACGCAGCTCGCGCTCGAGCTGCTGCATGTTCTTCAGCACCTCGGATTCGCCCGCCGACTCGTTGCGGTCGCCCTCGGCATAGATCACGAGCGCGTCGGAGCCGCCGAACTTCTCGCCGATCGTGCCGATCGCGACGTTGAACGGGTGATCCGGCCAGAAGAGCGGAATGCCCGGGCGCGCCTCGCCGATCGTCGACCAGGCAGCCGTCGCCCACGCCGACGCCAGGAAGACGGCCGCGAACCCGCCGACGACGACCCAGCGGCCGCGCGGGTCGGTGACGAAGTCCGCGATCGCGCCGACGAAGCGCGTCATCAGCTTCGGCGTGTAGTGGTGGAAGTCCTTCGGCGCGGGCAGGAAGCAGATCAAGACCGGGTGCAGGATCTCGACGGTGACCACGATCGCGGCGACCCAGAACGCGCCGAAGACGCCCAGGTCGCGCATCTGCGGAATCGTGGTCACCAGGATCACGAGCAGGCCCGCGACGTCCGTCAGGATCCCGAGCGTTCCAGGCACGATGAGCTCGGCCATCGCGACAGAGGCGGCCTCGAGCTTGGCGCGCTCCGGATCCCCGTACACCGGATAGAGTCGCTCGTAGTCCTCGAAGAAGCGCTCGGCCATCTGCACGGTGTGCGAGACGGCGCGGGCCGTGATCAGCATCGGAATCACGATCACGAGAGGATCGAAGGCGATGCCCGCCCAGCCCGTGAAGCCCGTGCCCCAGACGACGGTCACGGCCGCCGCGCACATGGGGATCAGCACACCGTGCCAGCGGCGGAAGTACGCCCAGAGCAGAACGAAGATCGCGAGCACCGCGAGCACGACCGACGCGCCCATCTCCCAGGCGTGCGCGAGCAGGTAGCCCACCGCGAGCGGCGCGCCGGTGACGTAGATCGCGTGCCGTTCGTCCGTCTCGCGCTCGCGAAGCTTCTGCAGGTGCTCGAAGATCGCCCGGTAGGTTTCGAGGTTGGCGAGCCGGTCGGTGACGAAGCCCGCGGTGATGAGCGCGGCCTTCTCGTCCTTCGACACGAGGAGCTGGCGGAGCTGATCGGGCATCTGCTCGAACGCGCGGCGGCGGATCTCGTTCGCCTCCTTCTGCGTCTCGGGCGGATCTTCCATCAGGAGCTCCGCCGAGATCGAGCCCTGCTTGTCCATCTCGACCACGCGGGTCGACAGGTGCGTGAGCGAGCGGACCTGGTCGTGGTTCACCGGGTAGGGCGGAAAGCGCCGGTCGAGCTCCGCGCGGATCTCGTCGCGCGAGAGCCCCCCCGTCTTCTCGAGCTCCTCACGCGCGTGCTTGCGCTCGTCCGAGCGCGCGTCGTAGTCCCAGCCGTCGAGCGACTTCGTGATCGCGTCGATCTTCGCCAGCGTGTCCGGCGTCCAGATCGTTCCCTCCTTCACCACCACCGCGATCGCGACGAGCGTGGAGTTGCCGAACTCGCCCGCGAACTTGTCCTGCGCGTGGATGAACGGGTGGTCGGGAAGCTGCGCGCGCGCGTCGCTGCCGATGCGCACGACCGGCCCGGGCCAGGGGCGTCCGAACGCGGTCGCGACGCCGTTCGCGATCGGGTACGCGAAGAAGAGCGTCGAGAGCACGAGCCCCACCGCGATCGGAACGCGCCGTCGCACGACGAAATCCGCGAAACGGTTGGTCGCGCGCTCCTTCACCGGGCACTCCAAGCCATGCGCGCGTCGACCGTCCGATGCAGGAAGTGCTCAGCCGCGCGGAATCCGTGATGCTGCCAGAACGGCGAACCCGACGGGTTCGCGGACAGGTAGTGTAGCCCGCAGCGGCGCACGCCTTCACGGCGCATCCACGCGAGCGAGTGCTCCAGCAGTGCCGCGCCGACACCGCCGCCGCGCGCGTGCTCGCTGACGATGCCCTGGAACAGGTACACGGTGTCGGCGTCGCGCAGCGGCCAGGAGACGAACCCGGCCGGCGCGAAGAGCTGCATGCCGAGCGCGCGGCCGTCGCGGAACGCGATGAAGGTGGGGCAGCGGCGCTGGGTCATCGTCCAGCGCGCCAGCTCCTCCTGCGCCTCGTGCAGGATGCGCAGGTCCGGCAGGAACATCGGCGCGGACGCGTGGAATCGCCTCTGCTCGGCGAGCAGCCCGAAGACTTCGGGAAGGTCGCCCTCGCGCGCCTGGCGGATCTCGAGCGCGGCGCGGGTCGGCTCTTCGAGCGGCTCCACGCCGCGCAACGCGCAGCTGAAGGAGCGGCCGAAGCCGAGCGTGCTCCACGCGTCGAGGACTTCGCGCTCTCCGGCGAGCACGCCGATCGAGTGGTCGAGGAAGCCGTCCTCGACCCACGGCCGCGAGAGGAACGCGTAGAGTCCGCGGTAGACCGCGAGCGCGTCCTCGCCCTGCGAGACGGCGTGGCCCTCGAGCGGAACCGCGACCGAGAAGGCCGGGCTGAAGTACGACTGGGCGGCATCCGGCGCGTTGAGGCTCGGCTGCGCGATCGCGAAGCCGATCGGCGCGTCCGCCCGGGCCGCGACCGCCGCGCTCGCGCGCTTCCGCGCGAGCAGCGCCTCGAGCGCGCTTCGACACGCAGCGGTGTCGCGCGCGAGCGGCCGGAGCGCCTCGTCCGACGCGCGCGCGAAGCGGGCGGCCAGCAGCCGCGATGCCGGATCGAGATCGGCGGGCGCGAAGGCGCGCACCACGATGCGCGTCACCTGCCGACCAGCTCCACGCGCTGGCCCGCCGAGGTGAGCACGATGTCGGCGAACTCCGCCTCGCCCCGTCCGTGCTGGAAGAGCGTCACCGCGATCAGCCAGACCGCCACGATCCGCCCCGGCGGCTCGCCCATCGCGCGCGAGCAGTCGCTGAAGACGTTCCGCCGCTCGTTCTGCCACAGGCCCAGGCCTTCCATTCCGGATCGCACCACCAGATGCGTCTCGCGCGGCTTCCACTGCGGGATCGGGCAGTCGAAGTGGCTCCCGATCGGCAGGCCGGAGCTCCAGAAGAACGACAGGTCGCGGCCGTTGTCGAATTCGACGGCGACCGACAGGTAGTCGTGACACAGAAGCGTGTCCTCGGGCTTCTTCGACGGCAGCTCGGAGATCCGCCAGCGCCAGGAGATCTCCGTGTCCGGACCGAGCGGAAGCGAGACCGGGCAGCGCAGGATCGCGACGTCGTCCTCGGTCGTACAGCCGATGCACGGCCGCCCGTCGCGAGGGCGCACGGTGCGGAACGTCTCGCTCTGCCCCAGGAACCACAGGTAGCTCCAGCCTGCGGGGCGCACCGCCGGGCTCGCGATGCGGGCGAGCTCCGCTTCGATCAGCGGCTCGCCGGGTGCCGCGCGCTGAATCGCCTGGAGACCGACCTGCGCCTCGCCGCGCCAGTGCAGGACGAGCACGTCGATTCCACCGGTGAGCCCGGCGTAGGCTTCGACGGGTGTCGCCAGGACGCCGTCGGGCGTCTTCCACTCGCCGTTGTAGATCGCGAGCTCGAGCGGCCCGTCGCGGTCGCAGCGGAAGCTCTGGGTGTCGCGCGTGCCGGTCCAGATCGGTCCGCGGCCGGCGATCCGCGACCAGAGCGCGTAACGCGGACGTCCGGTGAGTCCCATCTCGGCCGAGACGATCACGTGCCCCTCGGCCAGGATGGTGACCTCGTCGCCCTTGGACACGCGCAGGCCCGTGTCGGTCCAGGGCGGCACGTTCGCGGGCAGGTGAAGGGGAAGCGCGCGCGCGATCATGCGACCCCGCACTTCCGCCGGAAGGCGTGCCTCCAGCGCCTGCCAGCGCTTCGCGAGCGAACCGGTCTCGGAGGGGCGGGTCATTCCGGGCTCAGTAGAAACCGGATCGCGTCACAGGGCAAGAGGGGCGGGTCACGCCTGCATCCCTCCGTCGACGCGGATCTCCTCGCCGTTCACGTGGGCGGCCTCGCGCGAGGCCAGGAGCGCGATCACCGCCGCGACGCTCTCCGGCCCGCGCGCGTGATCGAGCGGCAGGATGCGCTGCAACAGGTCCCGGTCGGCGTCGGCAGGAATCCGAGCCCCCTCGCTCATGGGGGTGTCGATCGAGCCCGGACAGACCGCGTTCGCGCGCAAGCCGCGCTTTCCGTACTCCACCGCGAGCGTTCGCGTGAGCGCGAGCACGCCACCTTTCGATGCGCCGTACGCGGCGCCCCACGGCATTCCGCGCAGGCCCGCGGTCGAGGCCACGTTCACGATCGAGCCGCACGCCGCGAGCAGGTGGGGAAGCGCGGCCCGGCAGGTCAGGAACGTGCCCGTCAGGTTCACGGCGATCACGCGGTTCCAGTCCTCGAGGCCGTGCTCGTGCGTGTTCGCCATGTGCAGGACTCCGGCGACGTTGCAGAGCGCGTCGAGGCGTCCGAAGCGGGACAGACACGCGCCGATCGTCGCCTCGACCTGCGGCGCGGACGCCACGTCACAGACGCGTGCGACCGCTTCGGCGCCGAGCCTGGCCGCCTCCTTCGCGACCGCCTCCACCGCCTCGGCCGCGACATCGACACAGAAGAGTGCCGCCCCCTCGCTCGCGAGCCGGAGCGCGGTGGCCCGGCCGATCCCCGACGCCGCACCCGTGATCAGCGCGACCTGTCCGTCGAAGCGCCGTGTCAGCGTTTCAGCCACGGCTCGCTTCGCACGACGTACTCGCTCATCGGCGTGGTGTTCATCGTCGCCATGTCGGTGAACGCGGCCAGATCGTCCATCGCGCGTTTGACGTTCGACAGGTCTCCGCCGAAGAGCCGCTTCATGTCGAGCACGTCGTCGAGCGAGCGGAAGCGCTCCTCGACGATCGCGCGCCAGGGCGGCGCGCCCGGCGTGAGCGGCCGCGCGACCGCGTTGCGCACGTATTGCCAGAGCGGGTGGATCTCGAACGAGAGCGGCGTGTGCGAGCCGTACCAGTGCGCGAAGAAGGTCTCGTCGTCGAGCCGGTCGGGCTTCGGGAACGCGGTCCAGAGCGTCACGCCGGGGCTCCTCTCGCCGTCGGCCCAGGTGCGGTCGGGGCAGCGCAGTGGCACCGACTCGGTGACGAGATACCCGTGAATCCGCGCAGCGACACTTCCGAGTGTCGACTCGAGGGGACCGTGCGAGTCGTGGCTGTCGAGCCAGAGAGAGACGCTGGCCCCGATCGTGCGGCCCTCTCCCACGACCATCGGGCTCTTCCCGCCGATCCGGTCGTGCAGGTCCGCGACGTTCACGACCAGGGCGCGCGCGCCGCCTTCGAGCAGGCGATTCGCGACGCCGCCGAGGAGCGCCTCGCGAAACCGCTCGATCGTCTCGGCTTCGCGCTTCCAGAGCAGGTAGACGAGCTTCTCCATCGCCGCGCTACAGCACCAGCTCGGCCATCTTGCGCATCACGACCGGATCGTGCGCGCCGATCAGCAGCGACGTCACCGGCGTTCCCTTCCACGCCTGAAGGCGGTCGCGGATCCGCTCGATCGGGCCGACCAGCGAGATCTCGTCCGCGAACTGGTCGGGCACCGCCGCGATCGCCTCGGCGCGCTTTCCCTCGAAGAAGAGCTGCTGGATCTTCGCGGCCTCCGCCTCGAAGCCCATCCGGCTCATCAGCTCCTTGTGGAAGTTTCGGTCCTTCGCGCCCATTCCGCCGATGTAGAAGCCGAGCATCGCCTTTACCGGGCCGAGCCCCGCGGCGATGTCGTTGGTGATGTTCACGGCGAGCCCCTGCACGATCTCGAAGCCGGGCTTCGCGTTCCTGAGCGAGTCCGCATACACCTCGGGCCGGAACGGCGAGTAGTAGAGCGGGATCCACCCGTCGCAGATCTCGGCCGCGAGCGCGACGTTCTTCGGACCCTCCGCGCCCAGGTAGATCGGCAGGTCCGCGCGCAGCGGGTGAACGATCGAGCGCAGCGGCTTGCCGAGACCCCACGCACCCGGGCCGCCGTAAGGAAGTGGATAGTGCGGCCCGGCGTTCGAGACCGGCTCCTCGCGCCGCAGGATCTTGCGCACGATCCCCACGTACTCGCGCGTGCGCGCGAGCGGCTTGTCGAAGGGCTGGCCGTACCAGCCCTCGACCACCTGCGGCCCCGAAACGCCGAGCCCGAGGATCACGCGGCCCTTCGACAAGTGGTCCAGCGTGATCGCGTGCATCGCCGTGGAAGCGGGCGTGCGCGCGGAGATCTGCACGATGCCCGTCGCGAGCTTGATCTTCGTCGTGTGCGCGCCGATCCACGCGAGCGGCGTGAAGGCGTCCGAGCCCCACGCCTCGGCCGTCCAGACGGAGTCGTAGCCGAGTCGCTCGGCCTCCTGGGCAAGCGCGGTGTGGTTCGCGGGCGGTTGCGCCTGCCAGTAGCCGAGCTGGAGTCCGAGCTTCATGGTGCGTCCTTCTTCTGGGTCCGCATGGCAGCGTCTAGAAAGTCGAGCTGCGAAGGGAGCCGGGTGAGTGAGCCGCCGCCGTCGACGCAGAGCGTCTGGCCGGTGACGAAAGACGAGGCGTCGCTGGCAAGCCAGTGCACCGCCTCGACGATGTCGCGCACCTCGCCCATGCGGGGAAGCGCGGTCTGACGCAGCATGGCGTCGACGACCATCGGCAGCTTGAACATCTGGGCCGTCATCGGGGTCTCGATGAGCGATGCGGCCACGCAGTTCACGCGCACGCGCTGTGCACCGTACTCGAGGGCCGCGATCTGGCTCACGTACTCGACCGCGCGCTTCGAGCCCGCGTACGCTGCGAGTCCCTCGCCCGGGCGATGCGCCGTGAGCGACGAGATCGTCACGATCGAGCCGCCGCCGCGCGTCTCCATCGCGCCCGCCATGTGGCGGATGAAGTACAGCGCGCCGTCGAACTGGACCTGGCGCATGGCGTCGAGCCGATCGGGCGTGAGCTTGCGGAGCGGAAGCATCTGCTCGAAGCCGGCGGAGTTCACCGCGACGTCGATCCGGCCGTGGCGCTCGAGCGCCGCGCGCGCGAGCGCCTCGACCTCGTCGTCGCGCGTGATGTCGCAGGCCACGGCCGTGCCGCCGATCTCGCGGGCCAGCGCGGTCAGCAGCTCGAGCCTGCGCGCCGCCACGACCACGCTCGCGCCGGCCTCGGCGAAGCGCGCGGCGATCGCGCGGCCGAAGCCGCTCGAGGCCCCGAGCACGACTGCGGTCTTCCCTGCGAGCGAGAGATACGGAGCTTCAGCCATCGCGCCCATCTTACAGAGATCCGCCCCGAAGCCGATCCCGCGCCGTGCGTAGACGAGGCTCTCTGGAACGTGTTCTAATTCTCGCATGAGTCGCGCCCCGCTTGCCTCGACCCTGCCCCGCCCCGCCGCTCCGCCGGTAGCGAAGCTCGTCGCGAGTCAGCTGCGGCGCATGCGCCGGATCGTGGACGCGGCGGTCGAGCTCGCGGAGCAAGGCGGCTTCGACGCGGTCCGGCTGCGCGACGTGGCGGAGCGCTCGGACGTCGCCCTCGGCACGCTCTACAAGTACTTCCGCGGCAAGGAGGACATCCTCCTCTTCGCCTTCAACGAGGGGCTCGCGCGGCTCGAGCAGGGCCTGTTCGAGCGACCCGTGTCGGGCGAGACGCCGCTCGAGCGCGTGACCGACTTCTTCCGCCGCGCGACGCGCGGGCTGCTGCAGAACCCGCAGCTCGGCAGCGCGCTCGTTCGCGCGATGTCGGGCGGCGATCGCGACACCGCGGTGCAGATCGCCGGCAGCAACCGCCGCATCGCCCGCATGGTGGTCGCGGCGCTGCGCGCGGAGCGTTCGGATCCGATGCTGGCCCTCGACGCGTTCACGCCGATGCGCGGCGAGGACGAGCTGGCGAACGCGCTGATCGGTGTCTGGTTCTCGGCGCTGATCGGCTGGGTGATCGGGAACGAGCCGGATCTCGAGTCGATCCTGCACAAGATCAACGTCGCCGCGCGGCTCATGCTCGAAGGGCCGCACCCGACCGTTTCGCCCTGAAGGAGGACGCGATGGCGCAGACGGACGCCGAGCACGAAGCGCCGCTGACGGCGCTACACCATCTGGAGTACACCTATCGCCGGTCCGTCGGGCCGGTGCTGGGTCGGTTCTTCGCGGGGCTCCGCGAGCGCCGCATCGAGGGCGTACGCACGCGCGGCGGGCGGGTGCTGGTTCCGCCGGCCGAGTACGACCCCGACACCGGAGAAGCCACGACGGACGCCTTCGTCGAGGTCGGCCCGGGCGGAACGGTGACGAGCTGGACTTGGGTCGCGAAGCCGCGAGCGAAGCAGCCGCTTCAGTACCCGTTCGCGTACGCGCTCGTGAAGCTCGACGGGGCGGACACGCCGCTCCTGCACGCGGTGGACGCGCTCTCGGAGAGCCGGATGCGCACGGGGATGCGCGTCCGCCCGCGCTGGCGCACCGAGACGGTGGGCGAGATCTCCGACATCGCCTGCTTCGAGCCGGAGGCCTGACCATGGAGCTGGTGAAGAGCATCTCGACGCCGGTCGTGCTCGACTACGACTACGTGACGGGGCGCGCGCAGAGCCGCTTCCTGCGCGGGATCGCCGAGGGCCGCATCCTCGGCCAGCGCTGCGTGGAGTGCAAACGCGTGTACGTGCCGTCGCGAGGCGCCTGCCCGCGCTGCGCGGTGCGCACCGAGGAAGAGGTTCAGGTCGCCGACAAGGGCACGGTGACGACTTTCTGCATCGTGCGCGTGCCATCCGAGAACCTGGCGTTCAACCCGCCCTACGTCTGCGCTGCGGTTCTCCTCGACGGCGCAGACATCCCGTTCATGCACGTGCTGCAGGAGTGCGCGCTCGAAGACGTGCGCATGGGCATGCGCGTGCAGGCGGTCTGGGTGCCCAAGGAACAGCTCGGCCCGACGATGATGAGCATCCGCTACTTCAAGCCGATCGCGGAGCCCGACGCGCCCTACGATTCCTTCAAGGAGCACCTGTGATGCGCGACGTCGCCATCGTCTCCTTCGCGCAGTCGGCCAAGGCCCGCGACGTGCGCAACGAGGTCGAGATCCTGATGCCCGTCGTGCAGGAAGCCGTGAAGGCCTCCAAGCTGCCGCGGGCCGAGATCGGCTTCACCTGCTCGGGCTCGAGCGACTACCTGCAGGGCCAGAGCTTCGCGTTCGTCGGCGCGCTCGACGCGGTCGGCGCGTGGCCACCGATCAAGGAGTCCCACGTCGAGATGGACGGCGCGTGGGCCCTGTACGAGGCGTGGATCAAGATCCAGACGGGCGACGTCGACTCCGCGCTCGTCTACTCGTTCGGCAAGTCTTCGCCCGGCGACCTGCCCGAGATCCTCGCGCTGCAGCTCGACCCGTACACCATGACGCCGCTCTGGCCGGACGCGCACAGCCTGGCCGCGCTGCAGGCGCGCGCCTTTCTGGAAGCCACCGGCAAGACCGAGCGAGACCTGGCGACGGTGGTCGCGCGCAGCCGGCGCGATGCCGTGCTGAATCCGCACGCCGTGGTGAGCGGCTCGGTCGAGGTCGAGAAGCTGCTCGCCGAGCCGTACGTCTGCTCGCCGCTTCGCGCGCACGATCTGCCGCCGATCACGGACGGCGCATCGGCGATGGTGGTGGTGGCCGGTGACCTCGCGCGCAAGCTCTGCACGCGGCCGGTCTGGATCCGCGGCTTCGACCACCGCATCGAGCCGCTCGGCCTGGGCCTGCGCGACCTGACGCGCTCGGCGTCGACGGAGGTCGCGGCGAGGAAGGCGGGCGTGCACGCGGGCCGGGTCGACTTCGCCGAGCTTCACGCGCCGTACGCGCACCAGGAGCTGATCCTGCGCGCGGCGCTCGGGCTCGGCGACGAGATCGCGATCAATCCGTCGGGCGGAGCGCTCGCTTCGCACCCGCTGATGGCCGCGGGCCTGATCCGGATCGGCGAGGCGGCGACGCGGATCATGTCGGGCCGCGGGAATCGCGCGGTCGCGCACGCGACGCAGGGGCCGTGTCTGCAGCAGAACCTGGTCTGCGTCCTGGAGGGGGAGTGATGGCCCAGCGCAGTGCGGTGATCGGAATCGGCCAGACGAAGTACGACGCGAAGCGCATCGACGTGTCGATGCCCGGGCTCGTTCGCGAGGCCGCCGTGCGCGCGCTCGAGGACGCGGACCTGCGCTGGCAGGACATCGACGCGCTCGTGATCGGCAAGGCGCCCGACATGTTCGAGGGCGTGATGATGCCCGAGATGTTCCTCGCCGAAGCCCTCGGCGGTGCGGGCAAGCCGATGATCCGCGTGCACACGGCGGGCAGCGTCGGCGGTTCGACGGGGATCGTCGCGTCGTCGCTCGTCGAATCGGGCGTCTTCGACCGCGTGCTCTGCGTCGCCTTCGAGAAGCAGTCCGAGTCCAACGCCATGTGGGCGCTCACGGTGTCGGCACCGTTCAGTGTCGCGGTCGTGGCGGGCGCGGGCGGCTACTTCGCGCCGCTGATCCGCGCCTACATCCGCCGCTCCGGCGCGCCCGAGGACACGGGCATCCGCGTAGCGCTGAAGGACCGGCAGAACGCGCTCAAGAATCCATACGCGCACGTGAAGATTCCCGACGTCACGTTCGACCAGGTGATGAACTCGCCGATGCTCTGGGATCCGATCCGCTACCTCGAGACCTGCCCTTCGTCGGACGGCGCATGCGCGATGATCTTCGCGAGCGAGAATGCGGCCGCGAAATCGCCGGGCAAGCCGGCCTGGGTGCACGCGACGGCGATGCGCTCGGAGCCGACGATGTTCGCGGGGCGCGATCAGGTGAACCCGCTCGCCGCGCGCATGAACGCCAAGGACCTGTACTCGAAGGCGCGCATCACGAACCCGCGGGCCGAGATCGACTGCGCCGAGATCTACGTCCCGTTCAGCTGGTTCGAGCCGATGTGGATGGAGTCGATGGGCTTCGCCGAGGAAGGCCAGGGCTGGAAGATGACGTACGAGGGTGCGACCGCGATCGACGGGGACCTGCCCGTGAACATGTCCGGCGGCGTGCTGTCCTCGAATCCGATCGGCGCGTCCGGGCTGATCCGCTTCGCGGAGGCCGCGATGCAGGTGCGCGGCCAGGCGGGCGAGCACCAGGTCGACGGCGTGCACA